>JALYQJ010000357.1 GCA_030855875.1 Acidobacteriota bacterium | reverse complement strand
GCAAACAATAGTAAAGACAAAACAAAAATTTTCATTTTATTCTCCGTCGTTGTTTTCTTCGCCGAATGCTTTGCGCCATTCGGGTGCGATTTGTTCTAAAACTTTGCAGTCGCAGTAGCCGCCGTTTTGTTGGAGCCAGTTGGACAGTTTCGGAAAATTTAAGCGGTTTTCCATCATAAACTGCATTGAAAACCGCAGCGTGTGATTGCACGGTTCGCGTTCGAGTTTTGTTTCGAGGTAATCGAAAAGTTCTTCGATTTCTTCTTTGCCGGCGGCGAGCGAATCGAGAAATTGTTCGAGTTCTTCGCCGTTCATCTGCGCCAGATTTTCGATTTGTCGTTTTCTTAATATCGGCATTTTCGCTTTAAAATTCTCCTTCCGACGCTCTTGTTAATTCGGCGCGTTCGGCTTCTTCGAGTTCTTTACGTTTTACGCCTTCGCGCCCGTCGTAATTGATAAATTTCGGTAAAAACAACGCCGCCAGACCGACCGACGCGACGCACAGAATGCCGCCGGAAACGAGCGCGGTTTTGATGCCGAAGCGTTCGGCGACGATTCCCATTTTCGCGCCGCCGAGCATCGGTCCCGTCAAATAGCTTATCATTTCAAGACTGGCGAGTCGTCCGCGCAGACGGTTCGGAATCGTCTGATTCCAAATCGTCATCCGAAAAATCCCGCTGATCATATCCCAAAAACCCGCCGCCGCCAGAAAAAATAACGCCGCCCAGACGCTTTCCGCCAGACCGAAAAAGACGATTCCAACGCCCCACAAAGCGGCGGCAATGACGACCATCAACCCGTGCCGGTGAATATTTTTTGTCCAGCCCGAAGTCAAACTCGCGGTCAACATTCCGATGGCAAGCGCAGCCGGAAAAAATCCGAGATAAGATTCGCCGTAAACAAAAGCCAACGCCGGATAAAGTGCTTGCGGAAAGGCGAAAAACATCGCAAAAATATCAATCAGGTAAGTTCCGATGAGTTCCTGCCGACTGAGCGCGTAACGGCAGCCTTCGATAATGCTTCGCAAACCCGGACGTTCGGCATTTTCCGCTGACGGAACCTCGCTTATTAAGAATACGGCGATTAATGACGCGATAAATGTAATCAAATCAATCGCGTAAGCCGCGCTCGCGGAAAAATAAACGGCGATTAAACCGGCGATTGACGGGCTGATAATCGCGCCGAAATTGTATCGGAGTGAATTCAAAGCCGCGACCGACGACATCAAATCGTTCGGAATTATTTTCTGAATTAGCGATTCAAACGCCGGACGCTGAATGGCGGCTAAACCGGCGTGAATGGCGACGGCGACAAATAAAATCCAGATTCGCGGATTCGGCAAAAGCGAGTTTAGAAGAAGAATCGTCGTCACAATCGTCTGCCCGATTTCCGTCAGCCGCAGCATTTTACGCTTGTCGAGCGCGTCCGCCAACGCGCCGCCGATAAACGCCAGACAAACCATCGGCACAAACTCGGCTAAATAAAGAAAACCGACCATTAAGCTCGACTGCGTAAGCGTATACATCTGCCACGGCACGACGATAAACGTCATCATCGAACCGAAAAACGATATGAGCTGCCCGAAAAATAAAAGTCTGTAATCGCGGGATATTTTTAGCGGCGTTAAATCTATCAGCATAAAAGCAATTTAATTTTGACCTGAGTTCGATATAGGAAATATTACCCGCGAAAAACGCGAAAAAACGCGAAATAATGAAAATATAATCCAAATTTGTTTCTTTTCAGTTTTAATTTTAGCGTATTTTGCGCTTTTTCGCGGGCAAACTTTCTGCTTTATCTTAAGGTTTTACATATTCTGTCCAGTGAAAAAGATAAGTCGCGTAAGCGTTGATGACGATTGAAAAAATATACAGAAACCATTCCGGCAGAGTGATTTTTTTCGGACTATTTTCAAGCAGAATCAGGAAAATCCACGGCAATAGAATCATTGCGTAACGATAGCCGAATTGCCAGCCGCCGGAATTTCCATGTATCCAAAGCAGAAACGTGAGAATAAAAATCGCCGTCCAAGCCGCGTATTTCAAAATTTTATCGTGCGCCCCGAAACGCAGAATAAACAGCAAAAACGGACTGCTGAAAAGTATCGAACTGCTAAAACCGTTTGGAATGTAATACGGGAAAATGTCTTTTCGCTCCCACAATTTGAGAAGCATTTCAAACGCCTGACCGGGAATATACCAAATTGAAAAAATGCCGTGATTATACCAGGGTTCATCCAAAACGCCGGGAATTCGCGCGTAACCAAAATCAGTAAACGAATCAAAACGAATGTAATTATAAACAAGCGTCAAAACGCCCAAACCGAACGGCACACCGCAAAACGCGGCGAGATTACGAATTACTCTTGAAGTTGGATTTGTAATTATAGTTTTCGAGCTTACAGTTTCCGACTTTGGACTTTGGACTTTGGACTTTGAATCGTAGAAAAGCAGAAACATAAAAATCGGCGCGGTTAAAAGAATTTCCGTCCGGTTGCCGAACGCGAGAGCGAAAAATGCGCCTGCAAGTATCGGTCGGCGATTGAAAACCGTAAAATAAATCGCGCCGAGTTCGCCAAACATCGCAAAGCCGAGCGCAAGCTGCCACGCGCCCGCCATCGTCAGATTCGTCCACATCCAGGTTCCGAATAAAATGCTCGAAACCAGCAAAATAAGTTTGCGCCGTTCAATTTCATAACGCGTTGCCGTCAATATTAAAAGGCAACAACTCGCGCCAGCCGTCAGCGCGGAGATAAATGCGGCGGGCATTTCCCTGATAAAACCGAAAAGTTTAAGGAGCCCGAACGGAATCATTGTCAACACGCTCCCCAAAGGAAAAACCGAATACCAAAGATTATCGAACGGCACGAATTCGTTTAACCACGACGGCGGTTTTTCACCGAAGCCGATGCTTCCGCGCAGCATATTATCAGCGACGCGAAAAGTGTAATTGTAATAATATTGCGGTTTCGGATTTGAAAAATAATAAATGAGAAACGTCCCGACAATGAGGCTGATGATAAATATTCTGAGATTTCGGGATTGATTTTCCGCTTCGATTTTCATTATTTTGATAGTGCGGATTTTAGCCTAATCAAACTTCATATCAAACTTTTCGCTTCGGTAATCGCTTCGTCCAAATCCGTAATTTGACCGTCAAGCTGTTTTTCATAAACCGCATCGAGAATTCGTTTGAATTCAGCCGAAGGTTTTAAGCCTAATTCGATCAGATGTCTGCCCATCAAAAGCGGTTTAGGTGCTTCATTTTCAATGTTTAACTCGCGCACCCGTTCGATAAACCATTCCTGCGCTTCCGCCTTAAACCATTTTTCCTGCGGCAGCCATTCGGGATTGCGCCCAAGCGAATCGGCTTTAGCCACGCGATAAAGCAAATCGGTTTCGACTTTTCTTGCAAGCCGCCGAAACGCGCCGTCGCCGGGCTGCGATTTATATAACATTCCGGGCGTGAGATGATAACGAACGATTTGAATGATTTGTCCGCGCACGTCGTAACCATCCAAAGTAAAAATTCCGAGTTTATCGAGAAATGAATTTGTCGGCTCGACTCCGGCTTCGTCGTGCGCGTGTGAACGCCAGCGACCGTCGAAAAATTTAGTAGTTGACGGTTTGCCAAAATCGTGGCAAAGTGCGCCGAGCATTACGGTAACTTGTTTTGAATACGGCAAATCATCAATCAATTTTCGGGCTTCATCAACGACCATCAGCGAATGAACGTCAACCGGTCCTTCGGGATGCCATTCCGCCTCTTGCGGAACGCCGACGAGCGCGACAAGTTCGGGAAACAATTGATTTGCGACGTTCAAATCATAAAAATACTGCAAACCGATTGAAGGTTTGTTTGATTTTAAGAGCAGTTTTTCGAGTTCGCTCCAAATCCTCTCCTTCGGCAAATCGGTCAAATCAATTGCGCGGCAAATCTCGACTGTTTCGGCTTCAATCGCAAAGTCGAACCGCGCGGCAAATTGCGCGGCGCGAAGAACCCGCAAAGAATCTTCGGCAAAAGTTTCGCGTGAAACGACGCGCAAAATTTTATTTTCGATGTCGGCGCGTCCTCCGTAACAATCAATAATTTCGCCGGTCAAAACATCCTTCAAAATCGCGTTTAGCGTAAAATCGCGCCGCTTTGACGCTTCTTCAAACGACATATCTTTGTCGCCTTCGACAACAAAACCTTTATGTCCGCGCCCGATTTTTCTCTCTCTTCTCGGCAGCGCGACATCCAAATCCTGCCCGATTTTATAAACCGTAAACGCTTCGCCGACCGCATTTACTTCACCGAAACTTTCGAGAATTTCGCGCAATTTCGGCGGCTCAATGCCATAGATTTCCAAATCCCAGTCTTTCGGCTCGATGCCCATCAATTCATCGCGCACACAGCCGCCGACGAGCATCGCGCGTCCGCCGTTTTGCTTGACGATTTCGGCAAGTTTAATAATTTTTTCAGGTATTTTTGACATCAAAATCAAGCAGCGATGCGCCGTCACCCATCGATAATTATATTTGCAAATTCAGTCAACCCAGACGTTTTTGCAAATATTCTTTCAATTCGGCAATTTTCACCCGTTCCTGTTCCCATGTATCACGGTCGCGGACAGTAACGGCGTTGTCTTCGAGCGATTCGTGGTCAACCGTTACACAGAACGGCGTGCCGATTTCGTCCTGACGCGCATATAATTTTCCGATGCCGCCCGTGTCGTCATAAACCGTTCGCATTGTTCGCAATAAATCTTTTTTCAGATGCTTTGCCATTTCGACGATTTCAGGTTTGTTTTTGGCGAGCGGCAAAACGGCGACTTTTATAGGCGCAAGTTCGGGTTTTAATTTTAAAATCACACGAGTTTCGCCTTTGTCGTTCGTTTTTTCGGTATAAGCGTCCATCAAAACCGCTAAAACCGTGCGATTTACGCCCGCCGCCGGTTCGATGCAATATGGATAAAATCTCTGTTTCGTCGCTTCGTCGAAATACGATAAATCTTCGGTCGAATCAGTATTGAAGCGTTTGCCTTCCGCGTCTTCCGGTTTTTTAGAATGAGTTTTTAAATCGAAATCCGTGCGGTTGGCAATTCCCATCAATTCGTCAAACTGCGCTTCTTCGTCGGCGCGTTCGGGAAAATAGCGATATAAAATATCAACGCAGCGCACGGCGTAATGCGCGAGTTCCTTGTCGGTTTGTTCGTAAAGTTTGAGATTTTCGGGATTAATTCCGAGCGATGCGAACCATTTTTGAAAATCGTCAATCCAGTTTTGATGAATCTCCGCCGCGTCTTCCGGTCGGCAGAAATATTCCATTTCCATCTGCTCGAATTCGCGTGTGCGAAAAATAAAGTTTCCCGGCGTGACTTCGTTGCGGAAAGATTTACCGATTTGCGCGATGCCGAACGGCAGTTTGCGGCGCGAAGTATCCAAAACATTTTTGAAATTAATGAAAATTCCCTGCGCCGTTTCCGGTCGCAGATAAGCCAACGCCGATTCGTCTTCGTCGGACGAAACCGCGCCAATCGTTGTTCTGAACATCAAATTAAACTGTCTCGGTTCGGTCAAATCACATTCCTTTCCGCTACCGGCGCACGAATTCGCGTCTTTCGGACAAGCGACATCCTGTAATTTGTCCTGACGAAATCTGCCTTTACACGTTCGGCAGTCAACTAAAGGATCGCTGAAAGTCGTTTCGTGACCGGAGTATTTCCACACCAGACGATTTTGGATAATCGAAGAATCAAGACCTTCGATGTCGTCGCGTTCGTGAACGAGCCATCGCCACCAGCTTTGCTTGATGTTGTTGACCAATTCGATTCCGAGCGAGCCGTAATCCCAACTCGAACCGAGTCCGCCGTAAATGTCCGACGCTGGAAAAACAAAACCTCTACGTTTTGATAAAGATACGATTGTTTCAATATTCGGTGCTGACATATTTTAGTTTTGGATTTTGGATTTTGGATTTTGGATTAATCACAAAAACCGATTCATCTTTTGTAACGGTAAAAGTTAAAGTTCGTAACGGTAAAATTCAAAGTGTAAATTCTACAACGAACGACGAGCCGCTAACAACGAACAAAACAAAAAAGGGAGAAAAGGAAATCTTTCAATCTCCTTTTCTCCCTTTATCCTTTTCTGCTTTTCCGCTTTATTGCGGCACGGGCGGCTGCGCTCCGGGCGGAATAATCCAAATCTCGAACATCGTTTTCGGTCTGGTTCCCCAATTGACGATGCTTATTCGCCGCGGGTCAACGCCGCGCGTTTTAACCAGATAATCCAGCGTTCGTCTGCCGAGTTTGTCGGCGTTATTTGCAGTTTTGCTCGATTTATCGGTTCCCTGATAAACGATTATGTAAAGCTGCGAATCGGGAAGATTTTGCAGTTCGATGACGCAGTTGTCAAAACGAGCTTTGTCGTCGTCAAAGGCGCGTGATTCAAATATATCGCAGCGGACGGCTTCGGGAACTTTTGGTCTTTCAACTTCAGTCGGCTTGGAGATTTTCTGGCGGCAGCTCGCATCGTAAATACCGTCCCAAACATCGAGTTCGGCGCGAACCGTCTGATTACCCATTCCTGCGGAGTCAACCGTAATTGACGGCGTTCCCTGTCCGCTCGTGATGCGAACCGTTTCAGGGTAAACCGTCCATTTATAATTAACCGGAGTTTCCGAAGCCGTGACCGCGTTAAAAGCCGCGAATGTTATCAAGTCGCCTTCCAAAACCTTTTCCGGTCCGTCAACCCGAATATCATACGGACAAGGTCGGCTGATGTTTTGTTCGACAATTTTTATGCAAATACAGTTTTTCGCATTTCTTCTGATTTCGAGTTCTTTGGAAAAAGTTTGTCCGTTCGGACCTTCGATTTCGACGCGATGCGTTCCCGGCGCGAGATAAAATTCCGCCGGTGTCAAAACTCCGCTCATTCCGACAACTTGCCCGTTAACCTTCACCGGAAAAGCCTGCGGCGTTGTTTTTACCGAGAGAATCCCCGAATTTTTCGGTCGCTTGACCGGATCGTCAGCAGCATTGGCAAAAACGCTTGTCAATCCAAAAGTGATCATCAGCCCGACGACAAATAAAAAATTGTATCCGTTTTTTCGCATCTTTTCTCGCATTTCTTTTCGCATCTTTATTTCCTCTCGCTCTTTTCGCTACGCAAAATCTTTGCTAAATATAAGTAAAAGCGTCATTCCCGAAATAACCGCTTTCACTTTTCAAATCAATCTAACTCTGGATTTCTTTTTTATCTTTCTTGCCGAATCTCTTCCGCGCGGCGATTCCGATTCCGGCAAGTCCAGTGCCGAAAAGCAGAATGGTCATCGGTTCCGGCACAGGTTCGGGCGGTGTCGGGGTCGGTGTCATCGGCGTTGGTGTCGTCGGTGTCGGCGTTTCCGTAGTCGGCGGTGTCGGTGTCGGTGTTCTGTTTCGCGGCGTTCCCGTATCTCTAAACAAAAATAATAACGGGACAGCCGCCAAACCTAATAAAGCCCATTTCGGAAAGCCTCTTCTGATAACCTGTTCTTCAACGCAATCGCAAACGTCGTCTTCGACAATTTCAACTCTCGTTTCCGTGATAATCCGGTCATCCTGTTTTGTAACCGGCTTTTTATCATCGTCGCCGTCAACCACGGCAACCGTGCCGTCGTCCGCCAATCGAAGCTGCGAAAAACCACCGTTGCCGGACTTGCCCGGTTTGGCATTAACAACCTGAACAACTTGATTGTATTGAACGGGAGCGGCGATCACCGAATTCGATAGTGCCATCATTATCGAGTAAAGACAGACGGCTGAAAGAAAAAATCGAAGATTGAAGTTTTTCATTTTTTTAACTAACTAATTATTTCAAGCAGGAAAATATAGCTTTACAAGCTCAACTTTTGCTTTTGTTTTTATGTAATCACAGAATGTTTTTGGCAGACTATATCAAAAAACATCTTGAAATGCACGAATTTTTTTGATTTTTAACCGGCAGTTTGCGAATAAAACTTTTATTCTGACGATTACATACAAGAAATAAGGTTTAATAAATGCAGATTTCCAGAAAAAAAATTATTTTTTTAATCCTTGTAAATGCCTCAATTTCTTCCGGCTTCAGATTTTATAATTCGTAAAAGAAAAAAGAGCAAAAGAAAAGCAACAAAACCATTCTTTTTCGCTCTTTTTCTAAAAATAGAAATTTTCTTTACCGAGAGCGCGGACATTCTTGTCCGCCTTGAGCGCGAGCGCACAAACAAAGATGTTCGATTAAATATCAAGACGAATTTAATCGAACATCTTTTCATCGCTTACGCGATATGGCGGACAAGGATGTCCGCGCTCCGACTTTCCGACTGATTAATTTTCAGCCGAACCGCTTTCCGCCGTTTTTTCTTGCTGTAAGACGGCTTTGCGCGAAAGTTTAATTTTATTTCCTTCTTTGCCGATACATTTCACCATAATTTGCTGACCTTCTTTGAGTTCGTCGCGCACGTCGCGGACTCTCCGGTCGGAAATTTCGGAAATATGTAAAAGACCTTCTACTCCGGCGAAAATTTCAACGAACGCGCCGAAATCTACAATGCGATTAACCGTTCCGAGATACATTTCACCGATTTCGGCTTCGGCGGTAATCGCTCTGATGCGTTCGACCGCCGCTTGGGCTGCGTCTCCGTCAGCCGTTGCGATGCTGATCGTTCCGTCGTCGGCAATATCAATTTTCGCGCCGGTTTCTTCCGTAATCGAACGGATAATTTTGCCGCCTGGTCCGATTACTTCGCGGATTTTATCCGGGTGAATATTAATTGTGATGATGCGCGGTGCATACGGCGAGAGTTCCTCGCGCGGTTTCTCAATCGCCTGCATCATAATATTCAAAATATGGATGCGACCTTTACGGGCTTGTTCGAGTGCTTCAGACAAAATTTGCGCGTTGATGCCGCCGATTTTGATGTCCATCTGCAAAGCCGTAATTCCGTCAGCGGTTCCCGTCACTTTGAAATCCATATCGCCGTAATGATCTTCCGCGCCGGCAATATCCGACAAAATCGCGTAACGATTGCCTTCCATCACAAGTCCCATCGCCACGCCCGCGACCGGCTTTTTAATCGGAACGCCAGCATCCATCAAACTCAAACATCCGCCGGAAACCGTCGCCATCGAACTCGAACCGTTAGATTCGGTAATTTCCGCGACGATGCGGAGCGTGTATGGAAAATCGCTTTCTTCAGGAATAATATATTGCAGAGCGCGGCGAGCCAGATTTCCGTGTCCGATTTCGCGCCGTGACGAACCGCCGAAGCGTCCGGTTTCGCCAACCGAATAAGGCGGAAAATTATAATGCAGCATAAAACGCTTTTTGACTTCGCCTTTTTCCAAATCGTCTGTATACTGCTCGTCCATTTTCGTTCCGAGCGTCGTCGTCGCAATCGCCTGCGTTTCGCCGCGAGTGAAAAGTGCCGAACCGTGAACGCGCGGCAGCCAGCCGACCTCGCACGAAATCGGGCGAATTTCCGAAAACTTTCGTCCGTCCGGGCGGCGGCGATTGCCGAGAATATCTTCGCGGAAGATTTTTTCTTTCAAAGCCGAATATACTTTGCCCGCCATCGAGCGTTTTTCCGCGTCGTCTGACGGGTAACTTTCGACGACCTCCTTTTTCAGAGCGTCAATCGCGGCGTAATTGGATATTTTATCCTTTCCGCGCGAATCGAGAGCTTCGCGTAGTTTGTCGGTGTAATTTTTTTCAACTTCGCCGTAAATCGTTTCATCGAGCGCGGGTGCGGCGAATTGGCGTTTGGTGATTTCGAGAGCCTTAAACAATTCTCTCTGCCACAAACACAGGCGTTTGATTTCCTTGTGCGCGAGCATCAAGGCTTCGACCATTATGTTTTCCGCGACTTCTCTGGCTTCGGCTTCGACCATCACAATCGCTTCTTCGGTTCCCGCGACGATTAAGTTCAAATCGGATTCGCGGCGTTCGTCGTAAGTCGGATTGATTTTGTATTTTCCTTCGATCAAACCGACGCGGACCGCCGCAATTGGGGTTTCAAACGGAATATCCGACAAATAAAGCGCACACGACGCGCCGGTAATAGCAATTACGTCCGGGTCGTTTTCGTCATCAGCTGAAAGCACCGAGCCGACGATTTGCGTTTCGAAACGATACCCGTCGGGAAAAAGCGGGCGCACCGGACGGTCAATCAAACGGCAGGTTAAAACTTCCTTTTCATTCGGACGACCTTCGCGCCGAAAATAATTTCCCGGAATGCGTCCGGCGGCATAACTCGATTCACGATATTCGACGGTGAGCGGGAAAAAATCCAATCCTTCTTTCGCGGTGCGCGCACTAACGGCGGTGACTAAAAT
>JALYQJ010000547.1 GCA_030855875.1 Acidobacteriota bacterium | reverse complement strand
AACGACGGGCGGCAAGTAAATTCGGGATGGCGATAGCGGCGATGATGCCGATGATGACGACGACGATTAAAAGTTCGATAAGCGAGAAGCCTTGTTGATTCTTTTTCATTTTAATTCAAAATCTCCTAAATTTTTGATTGGTTGGTTTGCTAAATTTTTACTACCCTGTGGCAGACACGGATACCTGTTACAAACGTCGTGCCAAAAAAAAATTGCGATTAAATAGTTGAGTAATATCCAACAAAGATAAGGCTTCCAGTAAATAATGTGTTTTTAGCCTGATGATTTCGCACGTCTTCAACACTTGCTTATTAACATATTTTGTAACCGGTATGATGACGAAAAATGTAACTAATTAGTAGAAAGTGATTGTATTTAATCTCAGCATTTATCGGGGGTATAAACTGTTGCACACAACTTTTGTATTCTTTAAGAAATAAATTTGAGATTTCAATTTTTGTTGCGGTATCAGTTCTTATGTCAAGGAACATAAGGAAAGGTTTAATTGAGAGCAAAAGCGCGAAAAATTTTGGAATTTACGGAACTATCTAATCTAAAACGCTGGTTAATACTTTGTACTTCGTGTATGCAGAACATTTACGGTTTAGTGTGCATAGCATCAATTATTTCTTCTATCCAATTTCTTCTTTTGAAAAGTTCATTTTGTTTGTTAAGCAGTTAAATAGAAGCTGATTTGTGAAGATTTAAAAGAAAAAAGGCAAAATCAAACTTATCTGATTTTGTCTTAAACTGAAAACTAACTTAGTTTGCTATTGTTTATTAAATGCCGGTGAAGCTATTGATACATCTTTCAAGGCAATACGAATAACTCCTGATCCGTCAACAAAGAATTCGTGCGTGCCGGTAGCCGTTAGCGAATCGGAATTTGCCGGTTTTGCAGTTATATTGAAGTTTGACGGATCATCAGGAACATCGAAATTGTCATAAATATAATAATAACCACTCCTTGCAGTAGCCGGAGTTATCGAACTGGCAACATCACTATCAATCAATTTAGCAGTATTTAATGCCGCTAAATTATCCGCAAATTTGCCGCCGCCGACGCTGGATTGATAAGTGCCGTTGGCACTATGTAGTGATCTCATTAGAGAAACAGCCGAACCTTCGTTGGCGGCACGACGCGCGGCGAGTAAATTCGGAACGGCAATGGCGGCAATGATGCCGATGACAACAACAACAATTAACAATTCGATAAGCGAGAAACCTTGCTGATTCTTTTTCATTTTAATTTACAATCTTCTGGTTCTTTTCAATGATTCTTTAATTTCCCGCTCCCTCAAAAATTAGAGGCGGATAAATATTACAAACATCGTGCCACAGAAGTTTTTAAAGTTATGAATGTCGTTAAAGTCTATAATCAATGTGTTTGAAGAAATAAAAGCGGGCAATTGATTTTTTTTGGGAGTATTAAAACATTATCCAATCACAGTTTTTGGTAAAAACGCGATGACATTTTCTGTCAGACTGGGAGCGCGGACATCCGTGTCCGCCATATCGCGCGAGCGATGAGAAAGCCTTGATTATATTCAATGTTGAATTAATGTGTAACTTTTATTCGCGCTTTGCGCTCAAGGCGGACAATGATGTCCGCGCTCCGACTATTGCGCTCCGACTATTGCAATTAAAAATATGCGCTGCTGAATTTCCAATCCGACGGCTTTTCGCAAAGTCCGGCTTTAACCGGATTGTTTTCAATATACGAGATTGTTTTTTCGTAATGCTCGTAATTGCGAATGTAACGGTCGTAATAATCTTCCTGCCAGAATTTTCCGTTTCGATTGAGGGTTTTATTTGCCTGCTGCGCGGTAAAGGATTTTATCGAGTGCATTAACTTTGAAAGCGGAAAACTCTCAAACGGTTTTGTCAAAAAATGAATATGATTCGGCATTATCACCCACGCGATTAATTTGTAGCGAATCGCATTAAAATGAAGCAGAGATTGTTGAATTTCTCCGGCGACGGCTTCCTGCCGCAGATAACAATTTCCACAGCCTTTATCGAGATAGTTTTCGATTCGTCGGTAAAACTTTATTTTTGCTTTTTCGTCCTTCTCGCGGTCAAGTTCGAGTTTCCATCTGTCAATAACTTCCTGCGGCAGAGCGTCGCCAAGATGAAAAGTAATAAACTGACAAATCTCGCCGCCGTCGAAATGCGGCAAATATCCGCGACTGTGCCATCCGACCGGCGCATCGTCAGATTTTGAAAAATTAGTCAAAAGTCTTGAGTCGGAGCGCGGGCATCCTGCCCGCAATGAGCGCAAAGCGCGAATAAAAATTTCACGTTTATTCAATATTACAATGTAATCGAGGCTTTCTCATCGCCTTTCGGCGATATTGCGGACAGGGATGTCCGCGCTCCGACTTTAATCGCCGCTTCGCATTTGAGCCGAAAGTGAGCGGATGCTGTGTTTGTCTAATAGATGACGCAGAGAACGAACCTGCATCTGCAAAAGTTCGGCGGCGCGGGTTTGGTTGCCGCTGGTTTTGCTCAAGGCTTCGACGACATAGGTTTTTTCGAGATTGTCGAGATGAGCGGCGAGATTTAAGCCTTCGTCGGGCAAATCGAATTCGGCTTTGATGCGTTCCGGGTTGTAATTGGTGATGTGTTCGGGCAGAAGTTCGGGCTGGATTTCTTCGCAGCGCGTCAATGCGACGGCGCGCTCGATGGTGTGTTCGAGTTCGCGGACGTTGCCGTGCCATGCGTAATTTTCCAAAAACTGCATCGCCTTCGGATTAATCGTGAGCTTTCTGCCGGTCTGGTCGCAGAATTTTTTGATGAAATGCGCGACGAGTTCGGGAATATCTTCTTTGCGGTCACGAAGCGGCGGCAGACTTATCGGAATGACCGAGATTCGATAAAAAAGGTCTTCGCGGAACGTGCCTTCGCCCGACATCTGCTTTAAATCGCGGTTCGTGGCGGCGACGACGCGCGTATCTACGGCGATTTCGTCGTGCGCTCCGACCGGGCGAACGCGGCGTTCCTGTAAAACGCGCAATAATTTAACCTGCATCGCGGGCGACATTTCGCCAATTTCGTCGAGAAAAATCGTGCCTTTATTCGACGCTTCAAAAAGTCCTTTGCGGTTGGCGTTCGCGCCGGTAAACGAGCCTTTGACATAACCGAAAAGTTCGGATTCGAGCAAAGTTTCGGTAAACGCGCCGCAGTTAATCGAGATAAACGGCTTTTCAGCCCGCGGCGAAAGATCGTGAATCGCCCGCGCGACCAATTCTTTTCCCGTTCCTGATTCGCCGGTAATCAAAATCGTAGACTGCACTTCAGCGACGGTTTCGATCATTTGAAAAATCGCCTGCATCTTGCCGGACGCGCCGATAATGTTTTTGACGCTGCCGCGTTCGCGCTGCGCCCGTTTGAAGGCGCGGTTTTCCGTAATTAAAACTTGCTTGTCGAGAGCTTTTTTGACAATTATCTTTAATTCGTCAACGTCGAACGGTTTCTGAATAAAATCGTCCGCTCCGAGTTTGAACGCATTGCGGGCAGTTTCGACCGAAGCGAACGCCGTCATCAAAACAACGCCGGTGTCGGGCAGAAATTCACGAACGGCGCGAAGCAGTTCGATGCCGTCCATATCCGGCATTTTTACGTCGGAGATAATTACGTCAGCCGGTTCTTCTTCGAGCATCGTCAAGGCTTCGCGCCCGTTCGCCGCCGTGCGAATGTGGTGTCCGTCGCCCTCGAAAACAAGTGTTAAAAGCTGCCGGTAGCTTTGTTCGTCATCAACAATCAGTAAATTTGACATCGGTTATATTTTATTTGCAGAACACGGGGAGCGCGGACATCCGTGTCCGCCATATCGCGCGAGCGATGAAAACACTTCGGTTGTTTGAATGTCGAATAAAGTCGAAACTTTTATTCGCGCTTTGCGCTCAAGGCGGACAGGGATGTCCGCGCTCCGGCTAAAGACATTTACTTTGATAAACTCAGCGAAAATCGCCACATCTATTTTTACGGAAATCATTCGCCGAATTCAAGAACTAATTTCAGTTTCGACGGATTCAATATGTTTTATATTCAAAAAACTTTTAAGACGCGACGGTTCGAGCGTCGCGTCTATATCTTCGATAGATTCCGCCGGACTGTCGCCTCGATACTCGCACGGCAATTCGACCGTGATGGTCGTTCCTTCACCTTCGCGGCTGCGGACGTTTATCATTC
>JALYQJ010000485.1 GCA_030855875.1 Acidobacteriota bacterium | reverse complement strand
GAATGCACGGAAATAGTCGGCGAATTATTAAACGATCAAATAAATAATCAAAAACAGCCCGACACGACAACTCCGCAAAGCAGAATTGTCGTCTTAACGCCGGATAAAATCAAAGAAGAGAAAGTTTTAGAAGAATCCGACATTCCCTCCATCGAACATCGCTGACGCAGGATGCTTTTAATTTTTGCTGCGGTTTTCTATCCGAAAATCGTATTCAAATATTCTTGAACGATAGTTAAAATCGTCTTATCAGAATCGTTTGAATCTGAATTTTGGTTGACAAATTCACCATTCGGTTCAGTCGGTTGATTATCCGTCAAACAATTGGATGTGCAGGTTTTACCGCCATTACCCATATCGCCTTCGGCAAATCCGCCGCTTCCCATATCACCTTCGGCAAAAGCCGTTGAAACAAAAAGCGCGACCACTAAAAAAAGTTTGATTGTTGATTTCATTGTAAAATTCTCCTGTTGTTTTGTTTTTTTTCTTGATACTTAAAAGTATCGTGTATATACTAGCAAAACTATCGCCAAGTAAGTTATGAAAACCCTTCTCACACAAAGCGTCGTATCGGCAAAAAAGCTGTTTGAACTCGAAAGATGCGGAATGTATGAAGCGGCTTTCGAGGAACTCAAAGGCATCTGGGACGATACTGCAATATTTCCCGATGTCGAAAATTTGGATGCGCTTTCGGCAGCGGAAATCGTTTTGCGATGCGGCAGTTTAATCGGATTTCACGGACATAATAAGCAAATTCCCGATGCACAGGAAACATCAAAAAATCTTCTGACCGAAGCCCGTCAACGCTTTCTCGATTTTGTTAATGTAGAAAAAGTTGCCGAATGTGAAAATTATCTGGCACTTGCCTATTGGCGAACCGGCGAAGCGAGAGAAGCGGAAATTTGGATAGAAGAATCGTTAGCGCACAATCTGTCCGACTCGAATCCGACCAGACTTTACGCAAACATTATCAAATGTTTGATATTTCTTTCGACCAAAAGATACGGACAGATCATCTCGAATCTGGAGAAATTAGAAGATGATTTCCTTAAATGTTCAGATTACGGTTTGAAAGGCGATTTTTGCAATAACTTTGCAATTGCTCTAAAAAACCTCGGCAGAAACCGGGAAGCCTTGAGCAAATTTGAACTTGCCAAATATTATCACCAAAAATCCCGCCACAAAATCTATCTCGGAACAATCGAAAACAATCTCGCACAGCTTTATAAAAGTGAAAGTTTGTTTTCCCGCGCACATCAGGCGATAGACAGCGGCACGAAAATCTTTAGACAGATAAAAGACCGCACCAGAGAAGGTTTTTCGCTCGACACAAAGGCGCAGATTTATTTTTCAGAAACAAAATACGCCGAAGCCTTGAAAACTGTGAACAAGGCAATCGGCATTCTTAAGAAAAGCGAGAATTTGGCGTATCTGGTTGAAACATATTCGACTAAATCGAAAATTCTGCTTTATCTGGATGATTTTACAGCCGCCACATTTTCCCTGTTTGATGCGGTGCAGATTGCCAGAATTCATACGGGCGAAGAAGCGGCAACTGATTTAATTAAAGAATTTGAAACAACGCTGCTGGAAAAAAATAGAACTGCCGCTGTAAATGTGTTCGCGGAAAACCAGCCCGATATTGAAAATCTGCAATTGGTTTTGCCTTCTTCACTTTCTCATCACAAGGAAATACAAGGCGTTTGGATGAAAAATTCGCATTTGGAAAACGCCGGCTTGAAAAAAGATTCGTTAGCAATCGTCGCTCAGATTGAGATCAGGCGCGGCGATTTGGCGGCGATCTCCGAAATTGAAACCGGCGCGGTAAACTGCGGCTTTTACGATTGCGATTTCGGAATCGTCTGTCTCGAAGGAACAAACGGCGATCCGCAGCTTTTCGACGAAAAAAGCATCAAAATTCTCGGAAAAATCGTCGGAGTCTGTGGTTCGGGAAAAACCGCCGACGGCAAAATGATTGTCCAACCGATTAATTTTCAGCCGTTAAATTAAATTCAGAACAAAAACAGCGCAGGTATCTCCTGAGTCTTCAAGCGAATTTTCCGCAAATTATCATCCCGCCGCGACCGTCGGCGGTTCTGACTTTTAAAACGCAAAGAAAATCACTTTTTGTCCTTCAAACGATAAATGTTAAGATTTGAGTTTCAAAATTGTAATGGAAAAACTGTAAACAACTTTTATGACCGAACCTTTAGAACTTAAAAAAACCGTTAATTTACCTAAAACCGATTTCGCGCAAAAAGCGAATCTCGGACAGGCGGAACCGGCGCGACTGAAAAAATGGACGGTCGCAAAACTTTACGAACAAATTCGTGAAACGCGCAAAGGCGCGGAGAAATTTATTCTTCACGACGGTCCGCCGTATGCCAACGCCGACATTCATATCGGCACCGCGCTCAATAAAATATTAAAGGATTTCGTCGTCAAATCGCGTTCGATGATGGGTTTCGACGCGCCTTACGTTCCCGGTTATGATTGTCACGGACTTCCGATTGAAACGCACGTCGAGAAAAAACTCGCCGAAAAAGGCAAAAATAAAAACGATCTGCCGGTCGCCGCGTTTCGCCGAATCTGCCGCGAACACGCCGCCAAAGCGATGGACGGACAAACCAGAGATTTTTCGCGGCTCGGAATTTTAGGCGAATGGGAAACGCCTTATCTCACGATGTCGAACGAATACGAATCGGAAACAGCCAGACTTTTCGGCAGATTTTTGGAACGCGGTTACGTTTACAAAGGTTTGCGCCCGGTTTACTGGTGCATTCACGATCAAACCGCGCTCGCCGAGGCGGAAGTCGAATATAAACTGCACACTTCGCCATCGGTTTACGTCAAATTTCCGCTCGTCACCGATCCGGGCGAATTGGATGAAAAGTTAGCCGGAAAAAAAGTTTCGCTCGTCATCTGGACGACAACGCCGTGGACGATTCCGGCGAATTTGGGAATCGCGGTTCACCCTGATTACGAATATGCGGCGGTTCAGAGCGGCGCCGAAGTTTTGATCGTCGCGTCGGAACTGGTCGGCTTTGTTTTCGTCAAATGCTGCCTCAGTATGCCGGACGAAAACGGCGAACGGCATCTGCCGCCGATTTTGGCAAAATTCAAAGGCTCAAAGCTCGATAAAATGAAGGCGAAACATCCGTGGCTCGACCGCGAATCGCTCGTGATGAATGGCGAACACGTCACTCTGGGCGGTGAATCGGACGCTGAAACCGAAATTGACGTGAGCGAAGCGCGCGAGCGAAAGGAAACCGGAAAAGCCGGAACCGGACTCGTTCACACCGCGCCCGGACACGGACACGACGACTTCGTGATCGGCAAACAATACGGTTTGGAAGTTTATTGTCCGGTTGATAATGCGGGTAGATTTAACGGCGAAGTCGAGCATTTCGCGGGCGAAAATATTTTTGCGGCAAATCCGAAAATCGTCGAACTGATGCGTTCCAACGGTTCTCTGCTTTTTTCGGAAAATTACGAACATCGTTATCCGCATTGCTGGCGGTGCAAAAATCCGGTTATCTTTCGCGCCACGCCGCAATGGTTTATTGCGATGGATAATGCGGGCGAAAAATCGCTCCGGCAACAGGCTTTGCGCGAAATCGAAAACGTCAAATGGCATCCGAATTGGGGTGAAGGTCGGATGGCGAATATGTTCAAATCGCGTCCCGACTGGTGCGTTTCGCGGCAGAGAAGCTGGGGCGTTCCGATTCCCGTGTTTTATTGTCAAAAATGTGATGAACCGATTGCCGATGCGAAAATTGTCAATCACGTCGCCGACATTTTCGCCAAAGAAACGGCTGATGCGTGGTATGCCAGACCGGAAAGCGAACTTCTGCCCGAAAATTTCGTCTGTCCGAAATGCGGCAGCGCGGATTTCCGAAAGGAAACCGATATTTTGGATGTTTGGTTCGATTCCGGTTCGTCGTGCGTCGCCGTTTTGGAAACGCGCGGCGACACTCTGCGTTTTCCGGCGGACGTTTATTTGGAAGGCGGCGATCAGTATCGCGGCTGGTTTAATTCGAGTTTGATGTGCGGACTCGCGGCGCACGACACTGCGCCTTATAAACAAATCATCACGCACGGCTGGGTCGTTGACGGCGAAGGCAAAAAGCAGTCGAAGTCGGTCGGAAACGTGACCGCGCCGATTGAAATCATCAACAAATCCGGCGCGGACGTTTTGCGTCTGTGGGCGGCGGCGGTTGATTACACCGAAGACGTGCGATGCTCGGACGAAATATTGCAGCGCGTAACGGACGCTTATCGTAAATTCAGAAATACCTTGCGTTACGCGCTCGGCAATCTCGACGGATTCAATCCCGCAACCGATAGTGTTTCGTATCAGGAAATGCTCGAAATTGACCGCTGGGCGTTGGCGAGTTTCGATGAATTGGCGAAAAAGGTTATCGAGGGTTACGAAAATTACGATTTTCAAATCGTCTATCAAACGATTTACAATCTTTTCACCGTCACGCTTTCGGCGCGTTATTTCGACATTATCAAAGACCGGCTTTATATTCTTGCGCCGAAATCGCTCGAAAGGCGTTCGGCGCAAACCGCGCTTTACGAAATCACGGATAAAATGTGCCGTCTGCTCGCGCCGATTTTAGCTTTTACGGCAGACGAAGCGTTTGAAAATTTGCCGCATCAAAAACTCGCGTCGGTTCATCTGGCGGAATTTCCGAAAGTTTCCGGCGCGGATAATTCGCGGCTTTTAGCGGATTGGGAACGCATTTTTGCAATTCGTGATGAAGTTTTAAAGTCTCTGGAAGAAGCCAGAAACGCCAAGCAGATTGGTTCGTCTTTGGAAGCGAAAATCATTTTAACGGCGGACAAAGAAACGACGATGTTTCTGCTGCCGTTCTACGAAGATTTGCGCTACATCTTTATCGTTTCGCAGGTGGAAGTTCATCAGGGCGATAAATTTGCCGTCGAAATTCAAAAAGCCGACGGCGCGAAATGCGAACGCTGCTGGAATTATTCATCAAGAGTCGGCGAATCGGAAAAATATCCGACCGTCTGCGAAAGATGCGTCAATACTTTGATAGAAATCGAACAAAGCGCGGTAACTTAAAAAACTAAAATCAAATTGAGAAATTTATTTTTCAACAGGCTAAATAATTCTTGAGAAAAATCATCGAAATAATTGAGGTTTAATTTTGAATAAAAAAGATATTTTCTGGAAATTAGGTTATCTCGCGGCGGCGGGAGCGGTTTTTTTGATTGACCAGACGACAAAGGCGTGGGCGGTTCGGCGGCTTCGGTTCGGCGGCGATCAGGAAATTATTCCGGGCTTTTTGAATTTCGCATACGCGCAAAATTCCGGTGTCGCCTTTAGTATGCTGGACGATCACGGCGACGCGGGACGTTGGGGATTGTCGGCAATCGCGTCCGTCGCCGCCGTTCTCGTGCTTTATTTCTTTTGGAAAACGCCGCGCTCGGACGACCGAATTCTTGGTGCGCTCGCGCTGCTTCTAGCCGGAATCGTCGGTAACGTCGTTGACCGGATGCGGCTCGGTTTCGTCGTTGATTTTATAGACGTGCAGCTCGGCTCGTGGCATTATCCGACATTCAATGTCGCGGACGCGGCAATCTGCATCGGCGCGGGAATTTTGTTGCTCGATATGTTTTTCAGCCGCAAGAAACCGGATGACAACGCGCAAACGAACTCCGACAACTAATAAACGATGTTTCCAGAACTTTTTCGCATCGGCGATTTTCCGATAAATACTTACGGCGTTTTGCTCGCTTTCGGGATGATGCTCGCGCTTTTTGTCGCCGCCCGGCTTGCCGCCCGTGACGGACTTCCGCGCGAGCGAATTTACGATTTAGGACTTTGGACGCTGATCGGCGGACTCATCGGTTCAAAAATTTTAATGATTTTAACCGAAGAAAACGTGCAGATTTTCTCGCTCGATTTTCTGCGTTCGGGCGGCGTTTATTACGGCGGATTTCTTGGCGGGTTTTTTGCGCTCGTTCTTTTGGTTCGCTGGTATAAACTGCCGTTCTGGAAAATCGCTGACGCATTTGCGCCCGGTGTCGCGCTCGGACAGGCGTTCGGGCGGCAAGGCTGTTTTGCCGCCGGCTGCTGTTGGGGAAAACCGACCGATTCCGCGCTCGGCGTTCATTTTACCGATCACGCGCACGAATTCACCGGCGTTCCGATTTACGGACCCGACGGCGCGGATTTATATCTGCATCCGACGCAACTTTACGAATCAATCACGATGGTGATAGTTTTCGGCATTTTAATTTTTATTCACCGCAAAAAACGATTCGATGGACAAGTTTTAATCGCTTACGGAATTATTTACGGCATCGTGCGTTTTATCATCGAATTTTTCCGCGACGATCCGCGCGGCAATTTGTTCGGTTTGACGACGCTGACCGGACTTTCGACTTCGCAAATCATCAGCTTAGTTGTGGCGGCAGGAGCGGTCGTATTTATGATTATGCGATTGCGAAGCGCGGGTAAAAAAGAAATCGTTTAGCCGAATTTTCAGTTTTGACCGAAGAAATCACAAATCTCAATTTTCAAATTGCCGAATCCGACAGCGGAAAACGGCTCGACGCTTTTTTGTCTGAAAAAATCGAAAACTGGTCGCGTTCGCGTCTTCAAAAACTGATTGACGACGGCGACGTTTCAGTCAACGAAAAGCAAACGAAGTCTTCGTATAAACTGCGAGAGAACGACGAAATCGAAGTCGAACTCGCCGAACTTCCCGCCGCCGAATTCGCGCCGGAAGACATCGCGCTCGACATCGTTTACGAAGACGATCATCTAGCCGTCATCAACAAACCGTCGGGAATGATCGTTCATCCGGGCGCGGGCGTTTCCGGCGGAACGCTCGCCAATGCCGTCGCTTGGCATTTCAAATTCCAGATTCCAGACTCCAAATTGAAAACGAAGTCGGAAACACCCGATTTAGAATCTGGAATCTGGAATCTGGAATCTGGAATGAAAGACCGAATCGGCATCGTTCATCGCCTCGACAAAGATACTTCCGGCTTAATCGTCGTCGCCAAAACTCAGGAAATTCTCGAAGCCTTGAGCGAACAATTTCGCGCCCGGAGCGTCTTTAAATCTTACGTCGCGCTCGTTCACGGCGAAATGGAAGCGAATTCGGGAACGATTGACCAGCCAATTGCCAGAGAAAAACACAATCGGACAAAAATGAGCGTTCGGGCGCACGGACGCAACGCGCTTTCGCTCTGGAAGGTTAAAAAAAGATTCGAGAAATTTACGCTGGTCGCCGTCGAAATCAAAACCGGCAGAACGCACCAGATTCGCGTTCATCTCGCGCATCTCAATCATCCGGTCGTCGGCGACGAAACTTACAATTCGGGGCGCGATAAAACAATCGCCAATCTCGAAATCCGTCAGGCAGTGCAAAACTTAAACCGCTTTTTTCTTCACGCCGAAAAACTGTCTTTCACGCATCCAAAATCGCAGGAAAGATTAAATTTCACCGCCGCTCTGCCGCCCGAATTGACAGACTTTCTGGAACTGCTTTAACTTGAACAAATGAAACAGCCGACACTTGCCGACCAACGCAGATACTTTTTTATAATTTTTCTTTTCATTTTTTCCTTCAATATTAACGCTCAAACAAAGGATTTCACGCGATACGTTAATCCGTTTATCGGAACCGGCGGACACGGACACACATTTCCGGGCGCGACCTTGCCGTTCGGAATGGTGCAGTTATCGCCCGATACGCGCGTTGATAATTGGGACGGTTCAAGCGGTTATCATTATTCCGATTCGGTGATTTACGGCTTCTCGCACACGCATCTGAGCGGAACGGGGATTCCCGATTATTGCGACATTTTGTTTATGCCGACGATTGGTAAACCGCAATTTTTCGCTCAATCCGGTGAAAAAAACAAAAACGGTTACGCTTCAAAATTCTCTCACGCAAACGAAACCGCAACGCCCGGATATTATTCGGTCAAACTCGATGATGACAATATTTTCGCCGAAATGACGGCGACAACGCACGTCGGACTTCATCGCTACACTTTCCCGAAATCCGACGAAGCGAATATTATTCTCGATTTAAAATGGCGCGATAAAGTTTTGGATTCCGAACTGAAAATCGTCGGCGACAACCGCATCGAAGGTTTTCGCCGTTCGAGTTCGTGGGCGAAAGATCAAATCGTTTATTTTATCGCTGAGTTTTCAAAGCCTTTCGATGCTTTAACTTCAAATGGACAAACTATTAATTCTCAATCGGCGAAAGGCGAAAACGTGAAAACCGTGCTTCGCTTCAAAACTTTTGAAGGCGAAAAAGTTTTGTTAAAAGTCGCAATTTCGCCGGTCGGCATCGAAGGCGCGAGAAAAAATTTAAAAGCGGAATTGCCCGATTGGAATTTTGAAAAAGTTCGGCAATCCGCGAAAAACGCTTGGAACAAAGAACTCTCGAAAATCGAAGTCTCCGGCGGATCGGACGCGCAGATGACGAATTTTTACACCGCGCTTTATCACACGGCGATTCAGCCGAATATTTTTCAGGACGTTGACGGCAATTATCGCGGACTCGACAAGAAAATTCACAATATCGGAGAATCGAACGCCAATCCAAAATCCAAAATCCAAAATCCAAAATCGGAAAACTACACGGTTTTTTCGCTCTGGGATACATTTCGCGCGGCGCATCCGCTTTATACGATTATTGACGAACGGCGAACGGCGGATTTTATTAACACTTTTATTCGTCAATACGAACAAGGCGGAAGATTGCCGTTGTGGGAACTCGCGGGAAACGAAACCGACACGATGATCGGTTATCACGCCGTTTCCGTCATTGCCGACGCGATGGCAAAAGGCATCAAAGGTTTCGATTACGAAAAAGCGTTCGCGGCGGCGAAACATTCGGCGCAGCTTAATCATTTCGGACTCGAAGCGTATCGAAAACGCGGCTATATTTCGATGGAAGACGAGCAGGAATCGGTTTCCAAAACGCTCGAATACGCTTATAACGATTTTTGCATCGCGCAGATGGCAAAGATTTTAATGAAAACGCGCAGCGATAAAAATAAAAATTTTGAATCGAATCTTGATGATAGATATTTCTCTCGAATGGAAAGTGATTATCAAAATTACATCAAACGCGCACAAAATTATAAAAATCTATACGACCGGCAAACCGGCTTTATGCGCCCGAAGCAGAACGGCAATTGGATCGCCGCGTTTCAGCCGAACGAAGTGACGTTTCATTTTACCGAAGGAAATTCGTGGGTTTATTCGTTTTTCGTGCCGCACGACGTTTCCGGTTTGATGGAACTGCACGGCGGACGCGCGTATTTTGCGCGAAAACTCGACGAACTTTTTACGACCGAACAAAAACTCGCCGGACGCGAACAGCCTGATATTACCGGCTTAATCGGGCAATACGCGCACGGCAACGAACCTTCGCATCACATCGCTTATTTGTATAATTATGCGGACGAACCGCACAAAACGCAGAAAATCGTCCGCCGAATAATGGACGAATTTTACAAACCAACGCCCGACGGTTTGATCGGCAACGAAGACTGCGGGCAAATGTCGGCGTGGTATATTTTGAGCAGTTTGGGATTTTATCAGGTCAATCCGTCGGATCCCGTTTACGCCATCGGAACGCCGCTTTTTAAGGAAGCGAAAATTAATCTGGAAAACGGGAAAATTTTTACCGTCCGCGCCGTGAATGTTTCAGATAAAAACATTTATATCAAATCGGCAAAACTAAACGGCGCGACTCACCGAAAATCGTTTTTCACGCACAACGATTTGAAAAACGGCGGCGTTTTGGAATTTGAAATGATAAACGCGCCGGTTTTGAACTGGTTTACCGAATCGCCGGTTTCAAAAATCAAAAATGGTTCGCCGATTGTGCCGACGATTGAAGCGCAGCGCGTTTTTGAAAACGAAACGGAAGTGAAAATCTCGCTGCCGGAATCGTCCGCGAAGATTTTTTACACGACTGACGGAAGCGAGCCGACGGAAAAATCCGACGTTTACACGAAGGTGTTTTCGATTGATAAAACATCGGTTATAAAAGCCGTTTCGGTCAACCGAAACGGCGAAAAAAGTTTGACCGTCGAATCGAAAATCAACCGGATGCCGCACGATTGGGACGTGAAATTATTTTCCACATACAACCGTCAATACACGGGCGGCGGCAAACAAGGTTTGATTGACGGCATTCGCGGCACAACCAATTTCGCTTCGGGCGAATGGCAGGGCTATCAAAACCAGGATTTTGTCGCCGTCATTGATTTAAAAAAAGAAACCGAAATAAAAAGCGTCGGCGGCGGATTTTTGCAGGACGCGCGACCGTGGATTTGGATGCCGACGCGCATCGAATTTGAAACGTCAACCGACGGCGAAAATTTCCGAAAAGTCGCGGAAATAAAAACCGATGTCGCGCCCGAAGATATGAAGCCGCAAATCAAGGATTATTTGCAAAACATCGCGCCGACAAAAGCGCGTTATGTGCGCGTAAAAGCCGTTAATTTAGGAAAAATTCCGGCGTGGCATCCGGGCGCGGGTTTCGATGCGTTTATTTTTGTGGATGAGATTTTTGTTCGATAATGAAAAGTTTTGAGTCCCGCCTTTAGGCGGCTTTCCACGAAGAAAAATCAATTTGACGGCGAATGTAAAGCCGCCTAAAGGCGGGACTCAAAACTCTCGACGAAACTTTAATTACCAAAATTAAAGTGAAGAAGCACAGGGCTTTATCCAAAAGGCGGAGAAGAATTTTGAAAAAAACCGAATTGAAGGAATTACCGGAAAGCCGAAATATCCATTCCGAAGCGGTCTTTAACGTAATCTTCCTGCGCCAGATTCAGATTTCGCAGATTCATCAGACGGCGTTCCGATTTTTTGATGTGCGTTTTGGTTCGCTCCGCCATTTGTTTAATCAAATTTCTGCCTTCGAGCATTTCCGCATTGACTTTTTCCCGCAGCGTGTAAAGTTCGGAAAGTTCGGCTTTGAGTTTTTCTTCGCGCAATTCGCGCAGACGATTTTTTATCTGCGAAAGCTGACGAATCGCGCGAACGAGTTCGTCGCCGATTGAATCGCCCTTTATTAAATCGGGCGAATCACGAAAATCTTCGACGAGTTTGTTCAAAAGATTCTGGTTGCCCGACGAATAAGCGTCGTTGAGTTTTGCCATCAAACCGTGCCGTTTTTCTTTTTCATCTTTATCCAAAGCCAAATCCGGGTGAATGATTCGCGCTAAATTGTGATAAGCCTTTTTTGCTTCCGCCGTCGGATTGCGTTTAAATGAGCAGTTTTTCCAGTTTTCTTCGGCGGCGTTTGCGGCGGATTCTTCAGCGCGTTTGCGGAGTTCTTCGGCGCGTTTTTTTATTTCTTCGTCGTCCGGCACGAGTTTGACTTCTTCTTCGGCGATTTGCGCTTCGATTTCGTCCAAATCGGCGTAAAGCCGCCCGACTTCCATCGTGTAATTCGCTTCAAACTGTTCGAGTTCGGCGCGAAGCGCGGTCATTTCCTCTTCGCGGTCGGCAAGCCGATCTTTCAAACGCTCTAAAACCCGCGTCTTTTTATTCAACTCGATTTCTTCGGGCGCAAGCGTATTCATAAATCGTAAGTTTAACGAAAAAAACTGTGTCTGTCCTTAATTTACGAATAAAGATTCATCGAACGCGACAGAAGGGCAATCGGATCGTCAACATTCAAAGCCTCGCGGACGTAAAACGGTTCGCCCGCCGCAACACCAATCAGTGAGCCGAAATAGCGCGAGCGGTTTTCGAGTTCGTCCAAAAAACCCGCATTTGTCAGGCGCGTTTCCGGTTCGATTGATTCGGGATCGTGAAACTGCGATTTGTGCGCTTTGATTGACTGCATTTTCTGCTCTAAAAATTCGGAAACGTCAACGATAAATGACGGCGGCAAATGGCGCGAAAATACGTTGTGCGCGACAATCGGCACGTTTGTTCTTTCCTGTCCGAAATCTTGGTCGTATTTCCGCATCGAAGCCAACCGCGCCGATTCGCGCACCAGTTGAGCGATATGATTGTGGTCGGGATGCGGATCGTCATATTGATGCGTCAAAATGACTTTCGGTTTCAAACGCCGCAAAACACGCACAAGGCGCGTCCGCGATTCGTCATCAACAAAAACGTGACCGTCCGCCAAACCGAGATTTTCGCGCAAGTCTAATTCCAAAATTCGCGCCGCTTCCGCCGCTTCTTCGGCTCGACCTTCGGGCGTGCCGCGTGTTCCCATTTCGCCGCCGGTTACGTCCAATGCGCCGGTTCGATAACCGAGCGACTTCATCTTTAAAAGCGTTCCGCCGACCGTCAATTCCATATCGTCGGGATGCGCGAAAATCGCCAATATTTCTACTTCGTTCATAGAAATAAATTTACCACAATAAGAAGTTAGCCACGAATTACACAAATATCACGAATTATTTCTTTCTTAATATTTCTTTTTTATTCGTGATATTCGCGTAATTCTTGGCTAATCTTTTTGTTATTATTGAATAATGAAAATTGTTGTTTTAGGTTCGGGAACTTCCGTTCCGCATCCGCGGAGAAGCAGTTCCGGTTTTTGGGTAGAAACGGAAAATTATTCGATTCTTTTGGACTGTTCGGCATCGGCGGTTCATCGAATGGCGCAGGAAAATCTCGATTGGGCAAATCTCGATGCGATTTGGATTTCGCATTTTCATCTCGATCACGTCGGCGGCATCGCGCCGTTTCTGTTCGGCACGAAATACGCGCCCGAAACGCAGAAGCGCACGAAACTTTTGAAGATTTTCGGGACGAAAGGTTTGCGTAAATTAATCGAGAATTTTGATAAAGCGAATGAATACAATCTCCTCAAACAGCCTTTTACGCTTGAAATCATTGAAGTCGAACCGCTCGAAAGTTTCGATATTACGCCGGACGTAAAAGCCGTCGCAATGAAAACGCCGCACACCGACGAAAGCCACGCAATTCATCTGCGCGATGAAAACGACAAAACGCTCGTTTACACGGCTGATACTGGTTTTGATAAAACTCTCGGAACTCTGGCGCGAAACGCGGATTTGTTTCTGCTTGAATGTTCGTTCGTTAAAGAAAAGCCGGTCGAAACGCATCTCGAACTCGCCGAAGCGATTCACTTAATTCGCTACGCAAGTCCGAAACTGGCTGTTTTAATTCATCTTTACCCGGAATGGGACGCGGTTGATTTTCAAAAGGAAGTTGCGAAACGCTCGCCGCTCTGCGAAGTTTTAGAAGCCTTCGACGGCTTGCGTTTGGAAATTTAGAAAAAGAATTTAGCCACAAAAAGGCACAAAAAACGCAAAAAATTTAAGAATAGAAGACGGATTTTCGCGGATAAATTTAATTTAATAAAATCCGTGAAAATCTGTCTTCAATCCGCGAAAATTCGTGTTCCATTCTTAATTTTTCTTTTTTGCGTTTTTTGTGCCTTTTGTGGCTAAATTTTCTTAACTTTTGACGTTGCGTTTCGCCATCGCCAGCAATTCATCGGGCATCCATTTTGAAAGGTTTTTTTCTTCCGCATCGGCGATGGTTTTGTGGCGGTTGCGCCATTCTTTTTGCGGGTCGTCTTCGCGCCCGGATTCTTTGACGTAGTTTTCGACCTGTTCCAGACTGATGATAATTCCGTGCGCGATTTCGTTCCAGTCATCGGTCTGAATGCCGCGCAAAACAATCGGCAAACCGGCAGTCCAATCTTCTTCCGGCGCGATATTGTCGTATTCGGGAATCGTCAAACTCGCCGTCGCGGGAAGCGGCGAACCGGAAAATTCGCTGACGATCTGTGATTCTATGTCTTTGTATGAAATGTTCTGATTATTCGCTCTGATTTCCAGCGCGCGGCGAAAAATGTCGGCGACGGTTGATTGATTGGTCATTGCTTTTTCGTGTTGTAATCTCCAAAAAATTGCTTGTCTGCTAATAAATTACACGCTTTACAAATTCAAAGCAAAATCGCAAAAATAAATTCGCGGATAAACTGACTTCCGTATCAAAAAATTGTGGAGTTTCTTTGTTATAATCGAGTTTTGTTTATGCCAGCCGGAATTTATCTGCACATTCCTTTTTGCAAGTCTCGGTGTTCATACTGCGATTTTGCGACCGACGTTTTCAAATCCGACGAAACCGTCGAACGCTATGTTTCCGCGCTTGTGAAAGAAATCGAAAGTTTTTCGGAAACGCCGGAATCAGTCGAAACAATCTATTTCGGCGGCGGAACGCCTTCGCTGCTCGCGCCCGCGCAGCTCGAAAAAATATTGAACTCAATATACAAAAAGTTTCGCGTCAAGGCGGAAATCGAACTGACAATGGAAATGAATCCGGCGACCGTCACGCCGGAAACTTTGAAATCTTACAAATTTTTGGGCGTAAACCGTGCCAGTTTCGGAGCGCAAACCTTTGACGATCTGGAATTAAAAAGGCTCGGAAGAAAACACACCGCAAGCGACGTGCGCGAAACAATCGAGCTTTTGCGAAGCGCGGGTTTCGCAAATGTCAGCTTCGATTTAATCGCCGGGCTTCCGCGCCAAACCCTCGAAGATTGGGAGCGAAATCTCGACGAAGCGTTAAAATTAAAACCCGAACACCTTTCATTATATCTGCTCGAAATTCACGAAGGAACGCCGCTCGCCGAACAAATCCGCTCACGCCGCCAACCTTCGCCCGACGAAGATTTAGCGGGTGAAATGTATGAACTGATAATTCGAAAAACCGCCGAAAAAGGTTACGGACAATACGAAATTTCTAACTTTTCACTGCCGAATTACGAATCGCAACATAATTCAAAATATTGGCGATGCGAACCCGTTTTTGCGTTCGGTGTTTCGGCGCATTCCTTCGACGGGAAATTTCGATACGCCAACGAACGCGACACGGCGAGATATGTCGGTTTGATCGAAACAAATAACTCAGCCGAAGTTTTCCGCGAAGAAACAGATTTAGCTTCGGAGTTCATTTTTCTCGGACTCAGGCTCTCGAAAGGAATTGATTTAACCGAATATAAAAAGCGTTTCGGCACTGAAATAAAGGAAAAGTATGCGAAAGAACTGCGGCATTTTGAGGAATTAGAATTGATCGAATACGCCGAAGATAATCTGCGATTAACGTCGAAGGGAAAAGTTTACTCGAACGAAGTTTTTGCCGGATTTATTTGAAAAATTGTCTTTTTCTTTTTGAGAAAGTGTTTCATCTACGATACAATATTTTGTATGAAGCACGTAAGAAAAAAATCCCCGAAAATCAGCGAAGCCATCTTTCGCGGCAAGAAATCGCTTTACAATTTTGAAGTCTTTCCGCTTGCGGCTGAAATCGAAGAAACTTCCGCAATTTACGTCATCTCAAAACGCAAAACCGACAAAAGCGGCAGAGCGCATCATGCATTCGTTTGCATCGGGCAAACCGATTCGATTTTGGGCGAGATAAAAAAACACCAAAAAGGCAAATGCGTGAAACAACACGCCGCAAACGTAATTTGTTTGTTGAAAGAAGATAACCCGAAAAACCGGGAGAAAATCGAAGCCGATTTAAAATCCGCTCACGCGACCGTTTGCAATTATAATTAAAAATCGCAAAAAGAAGTTTAGCCACGAATTACACTAATTTTCACGAAAAATAAAGTAATTTAATTTTCTTATTCGTGTTCATTTGTGCAATTCGTGGCTAAACTTCTTTTTCTGTCTTTTGTGCCTTTTGCGGCTAATTAATTTTAACGATTCTCCCTTCGATCTTCGGCGCAATTGTTTTGTTCGGCGCGTTTTTTATTGCCTGTTCAAAAACTTCGGAATCCTTCGGCGCGGCATCGGCATTTAATAAAATCTTCGCGTCCTTAAACATCGTGTAGCCGTCGCCGCCGCGCGAAACCAGAAAATCGGAAGTCGCCAGCGTGTAATTTTTCTTTTCATCGAGCGGCTTTCCACCGACCAGAATATTGCTGACGCGGATTCCCGCCAGTTTCGTTGTGTCATATTTAAAACTCATTCCCGAAACTTGCGGGAAACGTCCGGGTTCGTTATCTTCCGCGCTTCTCGAAACGCTGTGTTCGAGAACTTGGCGCAAGGTTTTCCCAGCAATTTCTACCTTCACAATCGGATTGTTAAAAGGCAGAATCGAAAGCACGTCGCGCTTTGTCAGAATGCCCGGATTGTAGGTTAAATCAGCGCGAATCGAACCGCCGTTGACGAGCGCGACATCGGCTTTGACGGCGTTTCGATAAGCGTCGGCGATGTAGTTTCCGATGTTCGTTTCCTTCGTTCGGTTCGACAACGAAAGCGCGTCCAAAACGACACCGCTTAAACCGACCGGCTCGGATAATTTTTGTAAAAGGTCTTTGTATTTATCGAAAATCGCCGCGAATTCGGGCGCGTCGGCGATTTTTGCGTTGACGGGAATAATTTCCCAATCAATGCTTTCGAGTCGTTTCGTCCGCTTATCGAAATTCAAATTAAAACGTCCGAGTTCCCGCGCGTCGGCGGTCATTTTAAAAATCGGTGTTCCGTTTGAAGAGCTTTGCAAAAGCGTGTGTTCGTGTCCGCCCAAAATCAAATCGAAATCGGCGCATTTCGCCAGTTCTTTGTCCTGAAACATAAAAAGATGCGTCAAACCGACGACGGCGTTTGCGCCCGCCGCGCGAATTTTCGGCACGATTTCCTTCGCCGTTTCGCAGTAATTTTTTACGGTCAAACTCGCTTCCATTGAGGAAGTTTCCTTTGTTTCGGGAAGAAGCAAACCGACGAATCCGACTCTGATGCCGCCGAAATCCTTGACCACAAACGGCGGCGTATCGGCGAAAATTTTATTCGTTTTCGTATCAATTACGTTTGCGCCGAGCCATTGAAAGCGCGATTCCTTTATTCGTTCGAGCAGTTCGGCGGTTTTGATGTCGAATTCGTGATTGCCGAAAACGGCGTAATCAAGTCCGACGGCATTCCAAGCATCAATCATTTGCGCTCCGCGATAAGTTCTGGTTTCGACCGAAGGCGAAAGCGTATCGCCGCCGAGCGTGAAAATCGTGTTCGGATTTTCTCCTTTTATTTGTTTTTTGAGAGTTAAAAGCCGCGCCAAACCGCCGCGCTCGCCGCCGTCAACCGGCATAAATTGATAAACGTCGTTGACGTGCAAAATCGTCACGCGAACCGTCGAACCGGAGTTTGTTTGAGCGTAGATTGAAAAAGAAAACGGAAAAAGCAGAAAAAAAAGCGAAAAAAGAAAAAGCGTGAAACTTATCCGGTATAAGCGAGAAAAAAGCATTAAATAAACTCCTTTGGCTTAAATATATCAAAGTAGATTATACTCTTGTTTCGTCTGATTCCGGCATCATAAACGAGGAAAATGTTCAAGCAATTTTTCATATTCATTCTGGTAGTCTTTTTTAATTCCGCGTCGCAAAGCCAAGCATTGCCGAAACTTGAGCGAGAGTTTCGCGCCGCGTGGATTGCGACGGTTGATAATATTGATTTTCCGACAAAGAAAAATCTGACAATCGAACGGCAAAAGGCGGAAATTTTACAAAATTTGGAATTAGCGAAAAAATTAAAGCTGAACGCCGTCGTTTTTCAGGTTCGCCCGATGTGCGACGCGCTTTATAAATCCGACATCGAACCTTGGTCGGAGTTTTTAACCGGCGAAATGGGAAAACCGCAAGACTTCGATCCGCTCGAATTTATTGTTGCTGAAGCGCACAAACGCGGAATTCTGGTTCACGCCTGGTTTAATCCGTATCGCGCCTTTCATCCGTCGGCGAAAACCGTTTCGAAAAATCACATTTCAAAACGCCGTCCCGATTTAGTCAGAAAATACGGCAAATATTTGTGGCTCGATCCAAGCGATTCGGAAGTGCAGGAATATTCTCTGAGCGTCATTTCGGATGTTGTAAAAAGATATGACATTGACGGCGTTCATTTCGACGATTATTTTTATCCGTATCCTGAAAATGACGCGAACGGAAACAAAATCGAATTCCCCGACGATGTAAACTGGCAGAAATATCTGCGGGCGACGGAAGAATTGAGCCGCAAAAATTTAAAGAAAAGAAAGCCGCTCGAACGCGGCGAATGGCGGCGCGCAAATGTCAATCAATTTATCGAATCGGTCGGGCGCGAAATCAAACGAATAAAGCCCGAAATCCTTTACGGCATATCGCCTTTCGGAATCTGGCAGCCGGTTCCCGAAAAAGAAATTACGGGTTTGAACGCCTACAACGAACTTTATGCCGACGCGCGAAAATGGCTGCAGGACGGCACAGTTGATTATCTCGCGCCGCAGCTTTACTGGGAAACCGCCAGAAAAGGACAATCGTTTCCGGTTCTGCTCGATTGGTGGAAATCGCAGAACACGAAAAATCGTCATATCTGGACTGGAATCGCCACATATCGTATCGGTTTAAACGATAATTTCACCACCAGCGAGATTATTAATCAAATCAAACTAACGCGAAATTCTTCGCAGACGCTCGGTACGATTCATTTCAACTTCAAATCTCTGCGAAACAATCTCGGCGGGATTCAGGAATCTTTGCGAGAAAAGGTTTTCGCAAAAGATGCCGTTATTCCGCCTTCAATCTGGATAAAAACCGCGAAACCGCGCGCGCCGAAAGTGAAAATCACGCACGATGAAAAATTTGTCCGCGCCGTTTGGACGGAACAAGGAAAGAGAAAAGCGTTTTGGTTTTCTGTTTACGTCAAAGACGCAAACGGTTGGAATTATTCGATTTTGTCCGCTTCGGAAAAATCAATCGCGCTTTCCGCCGAAAGAAAAATTGAGAAAATTATCGTAACGAGCGTAGACAGGTTGGGAAACGAATCGGAAAAAAGTGCAAAGTGAAAAGTGATGAACTAAAACTTTTTAATTTTTAATTTTTAATTTTTAAGTGCGTTCTGGCTTCCCAGAGTTCGGGGAAAAATTTCTTGTCGAGAGTTTTTCGCAAATATCCCGCGCCTTCCGAACCGCCGGTGCCGCGTTTCATTCCAAGCATTCTTTCGACCATTAAAACGTGATGATAACGCCAGAGCGCGATGTTTTCGTCGTGTTCGATGAGTAAATCCTGCATTATGAAAAAATCCGCATACTTTTCCGGGTGAGTTAAAATTTCGACAATTGACTGCACTTTTTCGTCGTCGGTTTTGACGGCAAATTCGTTTTTTCGCAGGATTTCCCAGAAAGCGTCGTCAAGTCCCGGCTGTTTGAATCTTTCCGTCAATTTTTGAAAGGCGAATTTGTCGGTTTGGAAAGCCCGCAAAATATGTTCGTCTTTTGCGCCGGAAACGAATTCGAGTTCGCGGAATTGCATTGATTGAAAACCGCTTGCCGGATTTAATTTGTCCCGAAACTCCAAAAAACCGATCTGCGCCATTGATTCGAGAATGTGAATTTGCGAAACGATAACTTTTTCGATGCCGACAACGGCGCGTAAGCTGTGATTGGCGCGAAACGTGCGATTTTCGCCGAGCCATTTTATCGTCGCGTCAATCTCGTGCAGAATCTGTTTGAACCAAAGCTCGTAAGTCTGATGAATAACGATAAAAAGAAGCTCGTCGTGGCTCGTCGGTTCGGACAAAGTTTCCTGCAAGTTTATCAGTTCGGGAACTTTCAAATATTGATTATATGAAAGCGGCGCGTTTTTTCCGTATTCGCTCATAATATAGTTCAGGGTTCAAAGTTCAAGGTTCAGGGTTTTGCTTTCCAACTTTGAACTTTGAACCTTGAACTTTGAACTAAGATTGTTACGCCATATCATCGTTTATCACCGAATTTATGTCAATTTTGCTGATATTTTAATAAAATCGAAAAAATTTCTTGACAGCGGGTTAAGTTTTAGTTAAATTCTCTCTCGTCTATCAACAAAACACACAAATTAATCCCTAAAATCTTGCAGTTTAAGATTTTCTATTTGTTTGGAAATGAGTTGTCAAACATTTATCAAAATCTATGTTTGTTGAGCTTGATTCGTCATTCTCAAAAGGCTCGGATTTTGTATCTCGCTAGTGTTTTTCCAAAAAACGCTTTCGGCTAAAAATTAATTTATTGAAGTTTGTAGGAGGAATTAAGGAATATGTCTAAAACAATTGGTAAGGTTAAATGGTTTAATAATGCAAAGGGTTATGGTTTTATCGAACAGCCCGGCGAGCAGGATATTTTTGTGCATTACAGCGCAATCTCCGGCGACGGCTATAAAACTTTGATTCAGGGACAAGATGTCGAATATGAAGTCACCAACGGACCGAAAGGACCGCAGGCAGAAAACGTATTGAAAGTCGAATAATGCAAAGTTAGGACACCTGACCGATTTCGGTTTTTTATATTTTTATATTTTTATCTTTATAGAAAAAGCCGAACGGCGTTTACCGAAAGCGAATCTTGAAATTTCAAGATTCGCTTTTTTTTCATTAAAAATTGAGCGGATTTTTAATCAATCAAACGAAAATTAGCGTTGTTTTTTCTGCGCCAGACGAAGCCGTCGAGAACGTAATGCGTCAGTTGCGGAACGGCGAGCAGCGGAACGAGATACATTTTCCAATCTTCCAATTCGAGATTTGCGCCGAAAAGCCAGCTTCGCTCGTGCCACACGCCGCGATTCCAAAAAAGTTCTTCAACGTAAGCCAAAGCCCAGAGCGTGGCGAGAAAAATAATCCAATTTGACGAAAGCCTTTGATAAAATCGTCCGGCAGTTTCGCGTCTGGATTTCGCGTAAAAGTAAATCAGAGCGAAATAAGGAACGCCGTGAATTATCACGTTCGTCACCGTAAAAGCATAATCGGAATTGAGCGCGACGATGCCGACATACCAGCAAACAGCGGTCGTGGCGACGATAATGTCTTTGCCGATATTCAAGAATCCGTCTTTGAAATAAAGATAAATTGATTTTCCGAAATAAGTTGTTAAAGCCAAAACGTAAACAGGAAAAAGGATTTGTTCGACGATTTGCGGCAAAACGAAAAAATCGTTTTCGACAAACCATTGAAAATTGCGCGGCAAACTCGTCATCCAAAAAGCGAGCGGATAAACCGTTGCGAGATAAATCGCTGCCGCGTCAATCCACCACGTAACACGCGATTTTTCCCGCAATTTTGCGCGGTAAAGATTAACCCAGCCGTATTGCTGCCGCACGAAATGAAAAACCGCGAGTAAAGCCAAAGCCTTCCAAAAAACCAATTCGCCTTCCGAATAAAGCGCAACGCCGACCGCGTAACCGAACACCGGAACAAAAATGTAAAGCCAAACGCGCCGCCGAAATTCTTCCGCGTCAAAATAAACCCGAAAAGAAGTTGACCAAACGTGCGCGACATCAATCAGCAAAACCGCCGAAATCCAAGTCCAATCCGGCGATTCATCATTCAAAATCCCAAACTGCCAGCCAAATGCAAGCAGGACGAGCGAAACAATCGCGCTGCCGAGAAAAACGCTCAAATCAATCGGCGCGGAAAAAAGCCATTTTTTATTTGATGATAGTTGCTGCATACCGAAGTCAATTATGACTATAATTGATTGTGAATTGTATACAAATGCTATACAATGTCTTTACAAATCAACACTGAACGGGCGAAAGCTCCTCAGTCCCCCCGCAGTTACGATTGCGGGGATTTTATTTTATACTCACTTTATGATTCGCACATCTTTTCTCATTGACGGTTTTAACCTTTATCATTCAGTCAAAACAGCCAGTCACGATTTAGGATTAAGCGGTGGCGGAACGCGTTGGCTCGACATCCGTTCGATGTGTCAATCGTATCTGCATTTGATTGATACGGCGGCGCGATTGTCCGAAATTTATTATTTCTCGGCTCTTGCCAAACACCTCGAAATGCGAAAGCCCGATGTTACGTTGCGTCACAAAAATTACATAAGATGTTTAGAAGATTGCGGAGTATTTGTAGAACTGCATCGTTTCAAAAAGAATCCGACTTTTTGTAACAAATGTAATCAAACTTTCAATCGCCGCGAAGAAAAAGAAACTGATGTTGCAATAGCAACCAGAATGCTCGAAATTCTTTTTCTTAATAAATGCGACACGATTGTTTTAGTTACCGGCGACACGGACATCGTTCCCGCCGTAAAGACCGCGCAAAAGATTTTTCCAACCAAAGAAATAGTTTTTCTAATGCCCTACAAACGTCATAACAAAGAACTTGCTGTATTAGCTTCGAGACATTTCGACATATCGAGCCAGAATTATACGAAACATCAATTTGCCAACCCGTTCGTTACCAAAAAGAAAAAGCTGATTATCAAACCATCATCTTGGTAAAATCTCATTCGCAACTCGAACGCCGTGATAAAACGCTTCTTCAAAAAGCGCGATGCCGCTCAAATCCGAATGCGCGAAATGAATGTTTCGATACGGTTTTCGCGCCTGTTCGCGCGCGCCGTTCCACATAAAATTCGTGCGCGGGGAAATCATCGCGTGTCCCCAGCGCATTATGTCAATACGCGTCGTTAAAGTGCGAATGTCTTTGTGCGCGTGCGATAAATCGGATAAAACGATGTCAGCGAGTTCGCGCCAGTTTAAGCCGAAAAGTTTTGCGCGACCGTCGGGCGAAGCCATCGGGAAATAATATGTAAAAATCGTTCGTCCATAATCAATTCCTTTTTGATGCGTCGCGTTGACGTAGCCGAGTGAAGGGCTTTCGTATAAAACATTGTCCCAAGCGAGCGGAAAATCTCGTTTGAACTGCGTTGCCGGACGATCCTTTAGAAAGAGATTAGCCACAAACCACGCATTATGTTCAAATTCCGACAAAAACGCGGGCGCAGATTGTTTAAAATCACGAATCAAATATTTTGCGGTAAAAATCGGTGCGGCGAATACAACTTTTTCGGCGCGAATGCCGCGAATTTCTTTTGTTTCCGCATTTAAATAAACAACGTCAACGCCTTTTTCGTTCGGAAGTATTTCGACGACGATTGTGTTCGTGCGCGTTTTGTCTTTTACTTTTTCGTGCAGGTAATTGACGAATCTGCCGTTGCCTTCGGGAAATGTGATGAATGACTGCGATTCTTCGCCGCTTTTTCTGACGCGCGAGCAGAAATAAAAAAGTCCCGCCCACGCCGAAGTTTGTTCGAGCCGCAAACCGTAATCGTCGCGGCAGGCGTAATCGCAATACCAAATCAATCTTTCGGACGTGAAATTTTTCTGCCTCAGCCATTCGCCGAACGAAATTTTATCGAGCGCGACGGCTTCCGCGTCATTTGAACAATCGGCAACCGGCAAAACGAAGGCGCGTTTTCCGTTTGCGTCGCGCCAGTTTACCCAAAAATCAATCTGTGTTTGAAATTCGGCAAGCTGACGTTTGTCTTCTTCGGTCGCGCCGACATTTAAGTAAAGCCCTTCATACCAGCGACCTTTGTAAAAAATTCTCTCTTCCGGTTCGCGGCAGAGAAATTGTTCTTT
>JALYQJ010000349.1 GCA_030855875.1 Acidobacteriota bacterium | reverse complement strand
CGGTTTGGTCGTATCGGAATTTATTTCGGTCGAAGGTTCAACGCGCAATAATCCGAAATCGAAGCGGCAAATGCACTTTGCCGAAGAAGAACGTCCGTTTGCCGTGCAGATTTTCGGCGGACAGCCCGAACGAATGGCGTTGGGAGCGGAAATGGCGGAAGAAGTCGGAGCGGATATTCTCGATGTCAATTGCGGCTGTCCCGCGCCGAAGGTCGTCAAAAACGGCGGCGGTTCGGGGCTTTTGAGAGATTTGCCGCGTCTTGAAATTATCTTAAAGGAAATCAAAAAATCAATTTCGATTCCGCTGACGCTGAAATTGCGAACCGGCTTTACAGACGCTTCGATCAATTGCGTTGACGCGGCGAAAATGGCGGAACAATGCGGCGTTGAACACATCCAACTTCACGGTCGGACAAAAGAACAGGGCTATAAAGGAATGGCGAATTGGGATTGGGTGCGCGAAATCAAAAAAGCCGTGAAAATTCCGGTTTCCGGCAACGGTGACATCACGACGATTGAATACGGCTTGCAGCGTTGGCGCGAAACCGGCTGCGACGGCATTTTAATCGGGCGCGGCGCAATGCAGAATCCGTGGATTTTCCGCCAGTTTCACGACGCACTCGAAGGACGCGAACCGTATCAGCCGGACTTGACCGAAAAAAAACTTGTTCTGCTCGAATTTTTTGAAATGCTGCGCGAGGAAATGCCGGAAATCGTCGCTTTAGGAAAAATGAAACAGCTTGCTGGACAATTTACAAAAGGTTTGGTCGGCGGCGCACAATTTCGTCAGACACTTTATCATTCGCATTCGGCGGAAGAAATCCTTGACAATATCACCGTTTACTTTAATAATCTGACTGAAAACCAAACCTTCGGCGACGGCGTAATCGAATCCGACGAAGATTTGGAAATTAATTCGTGCGACACCTTTTCTACTGCTTCCTGTTAATTTTGTAAATTCTAAGTTTCGGCTCAATTTTAGTTCTTGGAGAAATACCTTATGCCATATCCAAAAAAAAATATTAATTTGCTTTTAGCTGTGCTTTTGATGAATATATTCGCCTTTTCCGTCAAATCTCAGGATTTGACGGCGGAAGAAATTGTTTCCAAACATCTCGATTCAATCGGAACCAAGGAAAAGCGTGACGCGGTAAAAAATCGTCTGGTCGGCGGAGCAAGCGAATTTGAATCGAAACTTCCGAATCGGAAAACTGCGGGGAAAGCGATTTTTGTTTCCGAAGCGAATGATTTGTTTTTCGTTTCGAGTTTTAATTCTAAGGAATATCCGTTTGAGAAAATCGGCTTTTTTAAAGGTAAACAAAATCTTCCGTTTGTAACAGCCGGCGCGAGATCGCCGCTCGGAGCTTTTATTGCCGATCATAATAAGATTTTAAGCGACGGTTTATTGACGGGAAGTATTTCGCAGACGTGGCTTTTGTTAAATTTGCAAGAGCAAAAAGGAACGCTCAAATCTGCCGGAACGAAAAAAATTGACGGACAGGAAACATACGTTCTCAGTTATTTTCCGAAAAACGGCGGCTCGACCGAGTTTTCGATTAAACTATTCTTCGATAAACAAAACTTTCGGCACGTTCGCACCGAATATCGTCACACAATCGCCGCCAGACAGGAAACCTTCGGTGTGTTAGGAGCGCAAACCGGAGTTAAAATATCTTTGATTGAAACTTTCTCTGATTTCAAAGACGAAAACGGGCTGATGTTGCCGCATTCCTATAAAATACAATACTTGACCGACAGCAACCGCGGAACTTACGAATATAACTGGGGTTTTACGATTTCCACTTATCTTTTCAACCAAAATCTCGCGCCGGATTTTTTCAGCTTTGAAGAAAAGTAGTCTTTAATTTAACGATTATGTTCCGTTTTTTATTAACCGCAGCTTTAATTTTTTCGTTTTGTTTAGTTTGCAACGCCCAGTCCGAAAGGACTGTGCCCACTACAAATTTGACTGCCGGTTCATCAACGGCAACATTTAAATCTTCGCCCGCTTTTGCCGAAGTTGTTTTGCGAAAAACCGAACTCGAAGCCGAACTCGAATCGCTTTTGATTAATTACACCGAAGAATTTCCGAAGGTTAAGGAAATGCGGTTTGAATCCGAATCTTTGAAAAAGGCAATATTATTGATTTCGGCAATCAAGACTGACGAATCATCGAAATTGACTTTGGCTTTGGGGAAATTGATGGTGCGAAAGGCGGAACTTGAAACCGATTTGTGGAATTTGCGAAAAAAATATGACGACAATCACCCGGATGTGAAACGCGCCCGACGCAAAATACAAGTCTACGAATCGGCGATTAAAGAAATTTTAAAAGGGTGAAATCTCATCGTCAATCAGTTTTTCCAATGTGATTTCGTAGAGATTCGCCGCATCGTCGCGGGAAATTTGCTTTTTAGCAGGAATTTGTAAAACTTTCAGAATCGTTGAACGATTGCGACGGTTGATTTCCATTTCGTCGCCCGCCTTTATTTCCTTTGAAGATTTCGCCGTCAGTCCATTCACTTTTATCAATCCGGCATCGCAAAATTCCTGCGCCAAACTCCGGCGCACAATCAAACGGCTGGTTTTTAGAAATAAATCAAGACGCATCTTTTTAAGGTAAAATTAAAAATTAAAAAGGCAAAATAAGAATTTTCATATTTTTGCCTTTTTAATTTTTAATTTTTAATTGGAACTATTTTTCCGCTTTTTCGGTTTTGCGTTCGTCGGCGAAAAGAATCGGCGCGACGATTGGGCGATAGGTTTCGCTGATTTTAATATACGAATCGCGGCGGAGTTCAGCCAGATATTTCTTTTGTTCGGCTGGAACGCGCGATGTCGTAATCGCCAAACGCACGGCGTTCTCGTCGAAAAACGAATCGCTGCTCGCCTGCGTTCGTTCGTCAACGCGCAGAATTTCGATGCCGAGTTCGTCAAGTTCAATCGGTTCGCTGATGCCGCCCGCTTTCAGATTTTTTATCGCGCCGACAAATTTTTCGTCGAGTTCTTTAAAGTTTATAGTTCCTACTTTGCCTTTATTTTCGGCGACCTTTTCGCGGTCGGAGTTTTCGACGGCGAGCTTTTGAAAATCGGCTCCGGCTTTTAACTGCGCGACTAATTGTTTAGCTTTTTCACGCACCGCCGTCTTATCGCGTCCGGCGAAACCGAGAAAAATTTCGCTCAACGCGATGGTTTCGGGTTTTGTAAATTTGTCCTTATTCTTTTCGTAATAATCTTTCATTTCCTTGGAACTCAAACCCCAATAGATTTTTCCGCTGACTTCGCGCTGAAGAACCAGATCGCGCGTTGCCTGTTTGCGCCAAACTTCGCGGATTTCCTGCGGATTAAAACCGCCTTTTTCCATTTCCTGATACAGCACGTCCAAAGTTTTCACGTTTTGCTGCTTCATAATCTCGAGAAATCTTTGATTGAGATTCGCTTCGATTTCCGATTCCAAGCCGGTTTCCTTGGCTTTCTGCAGCAGTAATTCTTCGTTTATCAGATTGGCGATTAGCTCGCCCTGCTTTTCTTCAACTAATTTCTGCGCTTCCTCGCGTGTCTTGCCTTCCTGCACGTAACTGTCAGTCACCGTTTTCATCTCGCGTTTGATACGAGAAAGCGTGATAACGCCTTCGTTGACCTGCGCGACGACTTCATCTACAACTTTGGTTTCGCTCTCCTGCGCGAAAGCGGCGATGCTCATTGTCAATAAAACTGCAATCGAAAAAATTGCGGAGTTGATTCGTTTCATAATTTACTCCCGAAATAAAATTTTAACTGAAAATATTAAACTTTTTGTGGATTTTTTTGCAACTGCGGGTTTTGATGCAGAAAAAACTTTATAAGTTTCTTGTGAACTGAAAATTCACCTTTTTTGTTTACACTTAGACTCGATTTTGTTGGAAACTCGCCCGATTGCGACTTTTTAAAAATAGAAGGTTTCTCCCCGAAACCTTACCTTACCGCGATGAACAATAAATGTCTAAACTGCCGATTGATTAATTTTCCGGGCGCGGAATTTTGCGCCCGCTGCAAACATTTTTTAGTAGAAGAAGAAACGACTACGGTTAGCTCCGGCTTTATGCAGTCGAAAATATTAAAACGAATTCTGGTTTTAATTTTCGTCTGCATTTTTACGCTTTTAGGATTTTATCTTTCGTTAATTTTTTCAGCCACCAAATTGACTTACTCGGAACGAAAAACGGTCGAGCCGGCTATCGCTCTCATAAAACAAAAAGGTTTCTCCGACGAAGCGTTTTTGCTCGAATACGTCACTGCCTTTCGCAGCAACGACAATTGGCTGAACGCTTCCGTCGAAAAGGAAAACGCTTACGCCGCGACCAATTTTCCGTTCGAGATTATGACGCTTTACCCGGATTTTTTCACCGTTCCGCTGAACCACACCGAACACGCTGCCATTCTGCTGCACGAAGCCAAACATTTGCAGGGCGCGGACGAAAAGGAAGCCTACGAATATGTCTGGAAACACCGCAAACAACTCGGCTGGACGAAGGATTTTTACGCCAATTCATTAATCTGGCAAAACGTCCGCAAACAAACCAAAGAATACGCCCCGCATTTATTCGTCTGCGATGCGAATCAATACGGTGACTGCACAGAGTAATGATGAATGATGAATGGTAAATGGTGAATGATAAATGGTGAATGGTGAATGTAAAACTGCTTTCTTAACATTCACCATTCACCATTCATCATTCATCATTAATTCTGTATTTCATCAAGAACGAGTCGCGCCGCTTCGATTAAATTTTCGGTTCTGATTTCGACGCGCAGAATTCCGTTCGGCGAAAAAACGGCGGTTTCGTTTTTCGATAAAAATTCCATCAATTTTTCCGGTGAAATTTTGGCGTTTTCGCCTAATTTGACAGCGATTCCTTCTTTGGTTTTATCAACCGAAATGATTCGCAGATTTTCCGCCGTTTTTCTTAAACGCGCATATTCAAATAAATTATTGACCGATTCGGGCATCGCGCCGTAACGGTCGCCGATTTCCGCGTGAATTTGCTGCAAAACCGATTCGGATTCGGCGGACGAAATGCGTTTGTAAGTGCGTAATCTTTGTGAAGTTTCGGAAATATAATCGCTCGGAATCGAAACGTCAACGCCCAAATTTATCGAAACGCTCGTTTCGTCTTCGACTTCTTCGCCTTTCAATTCCTGAATCGTGCGCTCCAGCATTTTTGTATAAAGATCGAAACCGAGCGCGTCTAACTGTCCCGATTGCTGACCGCCCAAAATATTTCCCGCGCCGCGCAGTTCCAAATCTAATGCCGCGATGCGAAAACCTGCGCCCAAATCGGAAAATTCACGAATCGCGGAAAGTCTTCGACGCGCAATCGGCGTTAATTGAAGTTCGCCGGGAATCAAAAGATATGCGTAAGCGCGGCGGTTTGAACGACCGACGCGACCGCGCAGTTGATAAAGCTGTGAAAGTCCGTAATTGTCGGCGCGATTAATGATAATCGTGTTCGCGCGCGGAATGTCTATGCCGTTTTCGATAATCGTCGTCGCCACTAAAACGTCGTATTTGAAACCGACGAAATCGAGAACGGAGGTTTCCATTTCCTTTTCGTTCATCTGTCCGTGCGCGATAACGATGCGGGCGTTCGGGACGATTTTCTGCACCAAACCGGCGATTGCGTCAATCGTTTCGACGCGGTTATGAATAAAGAAAACCTGACCGTTTCGCGCCATCTCCAGTTCGATTGCCGATTTTATTACCGATTCGGAAAATTGAACGACCTGCGTGTTAATCGCCAGACGGTCGCGCGGCGGCGTTTCGATCACCGACATATCGCGCATTCCCAAAAGCGACATATTCAAAGTGCGCGGAATCGGTGTCGCGCTCAAAGTCAGAACGTCAACTTTTTTCTTTAATTGTTTCAGCTTTTCTTTGTGCGCCACGCCGAAACGCTGTTCTTCGTCAACGACGACCAAACCTAATTTCGGGAGTTTGACATCGTTTGATAAAATTCGGTGCGTTCCGATTAAAATATCAACCTCGCCTTTTTCGGCGCGTTCGACGACCGATTTTTGCTCTTTTGCCGAACGAAAACGCGACAGCAATTCGATGGAAACCGGAAAAGCGGCAAACCGTTGTTTGAACGATTCAAAATGCTGATATGCGAGAACCGTCGTCGGCGTGAGAACCGCGACCTGCTTGCCGTCCATCGCGGCTTTGAACGCGCCGCGCATCGCCACTTCGGTTTTGCCGTAGCCGACATCGCCGACGATAAGGCGGTCCATCGGCACGGCGGTTTCCATATCCGTTTTTAAATCGTCAATCGCGGTCGCCTGATCGGTCGTCAGTTGATACGGAAAAGCGTCTTCAAATTCCTTCTGCCACGGCGCGTCAACCGAAAATGCGAAACCTTCGACGAGTTTTCTTTCGGCATACAAACGCAAAAGCTCGTCCGCCATATCGCGCATCGCGCGTTTCGCCTTCGCCTTTGTTTTCTGCCAGCCGAGTCCGCCCAAACGATCTAAAGTCGGCGACGCGGCTTCGCCCGAAGAATAGCGCGAAACCAAATCGAGTCGTTCGACCGGCACGAACAATTTCGTGTTTTCGGCGTAAACGAGCATCATAAATTCCCGAAAAATGCCGCCCGAATTGAGCGTTTGTAAGCCTTCAAACCGACCGATTCCGTGGTCAACGTGAACGACGAAATCGCCGACTTTCAAATCGCGGAAATCGGAAATGAACGCACCTATTTTGCTTTTTGAACCTTTTCTCGCGTCGGGCGTTTTCGGTGCGAAAGCCTGCGAATTTTCGCCGAAGATGTCGGTTTCCGTGTGAACGATTAACGAAAGCGCGGGAATTTCAAAACCGCCCGACAAATCGCCGATTAGAAACGACTGCGGTGGAATCGAAATGTTGTAATCGCGCAAAATTTCTCCGAGCCGTTCGGCGATTCCGTTCGACTGCAACACGAACAAATTTTGCGAACTTTGCGCTTTTGCGTGAAAATCCTTCTGTTTTAATTCGTCGGCGAAATCCTTCAAATTTCCGTGAAATTTGCGCGTCGAACGCGATTGCAGTTCCAGTTCTTCCTTCACGTCAGCCGTCGGAAACAGAAAAAGCGGATTTCTCGCCGCGCTTTTTCGTTTAACTCCGGTTATTTCCGGCGGCAGATCGTTTTCAAATTCGAGGTTTTCGCCGATTTCCGACGAGCTTTTTCCCAAAATTCGGAGTTCTAATCTTTGTTTACCGTGGAGTTTTTCGCGCAGTTCCGCGCCGTTTAAGAATAATTCATCCGGCGCGAGTCCGATTTCGCCTGCTTCGGTAATTTCGCGGAAATGATTATGCAGATTGTCGTAACAGTTTTCCAGCGTCTGCTCGATTTGCGCCGGCTCGTCAACGACAAAAATCGCGTCCTTCAGATAATCGAAAATGTCGGCTTCGCGCGGGTTTATCAGTGGAATCAGAAACTCCCAACCGGAAAACGCTTCGCCTTCGGACGCGAAATCCGTCCGGTCGGAAACGGCGCGGGCGAATTTTTCATCGGCGAATTTTTCACGCGCGAAAAACGCCCAATCCTCGAAATCCTTCGCCGTCGCCGCAAATTCGCGCATCGGCGCGATAGAAATTTCCTTCAGATGCCCGACGGAAAGCTGCGTTTCCGCGTCGAATTGACGAATCGAATCAACTGTATCGCCAAAAAATTCGATGCGAACCGGCATTGCCGCAGTCGGCGACCAAACATCTAAAATCCCGCCGCGCACGGAAAATTCGCCGATGTTTTTGATCGGCTCTTCGCGGACGTAACCGCCGGCGAGAAGTTTACCGATCAATTCGTCGGGCGCGAAATCCGCGTCGAGTTTTAGGCTCGCGCCGAGATTTTTTATTTCCGCCGGAGCGATTGTTTTGGTAATTAATGCTTTGGCGGACGCGATCAAAAAATTCGGCTGAGTGAACGATAAATTCCAAAGCGTCAACGCCCGCTTTTCCAATGTTTCGGCGTGCGGCGAAACGCCGGAATAGATGTCGGTTTCAAACGACGGCAAACTCCAGATTCCAGATTCCAGATTCCAGATTCCAGATTTATTCAACTTGGAATCTGGAATCTGGAATCTGGAATTGAAGAAATCGAGATCGCATTCCCAATTTTCCAAATCCTTGTTTGAATCGGCAACGACAACAAAAGTTTTTCCGATTTCTTTTTGCAGTTCGGATAAAACAAATGCTTTTGCCGGAATCGAAGTCAGACCGCTCAGGGAAATGACGCTTTTTCCGCGTTTTAGTTCGTCGCGCAGACGCGCCAATTCTGTAGTTGTTTCAGCCGCGAAATTCATAAGAAAGTTAAGAATAAATTAGCATAATTCACGCCGGATAACGAAAAGATAAAGTTTCGTTGAAAATGCTACCGCTATTGACTATTATTTTATAGTTGAAATTGAATAACACATTAGTTTATAAAGGATTTACAGCAAAAATCGAATTTTCCGCCGATGATGACGTTTTCGTCGGGCGACTTTTAGGAATTGAAGATATTGTATGTTTTCACGGTGAATCGGTCGAGCAATTAAAAACGGAATTTCGTGAATCGGTTGATTTTCACATAGAAATTTGTAAAAAAATGGCAAAAAAGTAAAGAAGTTTTTTGGCAAAAGCATTAATGAATGGGGCAGAGAAGTTTTTGAAACGGCGGTGAAAAAGTAGATACTGTTTGAAACGAATTTTATGAGTATTTCCGAATTTAACGATATTATCGAGCCGAACGACCAGACCGAAGCGCGGCGCGAACATTTGAATAAACTGCGTGATTTGATCGGAAACGTCTATCCGAACAAATACGAACGCTCGCGCATTTCGGGCGCGGAAGATACGATTTCAAGTCTTTTGAATTTTGAGCCGGTGACGGAACTCGTCCGGCAGCTTAAAGAAAACACGCCCGAAGGCGAAAAGCCGGATCAGGAATTAAAGGGAAAACTCAATGAACAACTGAAAGCATTCGGAAATGTGCGCGTTTCGGGCAGATTAGCCGTTCCGCCGCGCGTAATGGGAAAGGCGGCGTTTGTGCATTTGTCGGACGGCAAAGCGCGTCTGCAAATCTATGTCCGTAAACAGGATGCGGTGGCGATCAGCAACGATACGGGAAAAGCGATTGAGGAAGAAGGCAAAGCGTGGGAAGTTTTCGGTCTGCTCGATCACGGCGATTTCGTCGGCGTTGAAGGATATTTGTTTTTGACGAACACCGGCGAATTGAGCGTTCACGTCGAACAATTACAGTTTTTATCAAAAGCTCTGTTGCCGATGCCCGACAAAATTCACGGCATCAGCGACCCGGAATTGCAAAGGCGTTTTCGCTACGCCGATTTAATTGCCGACAGTTTGAA
>JALYQJ010000441.1 GCA_030855875.1 Acidobacteriota bacterium | reverse complement strand
CTGTTGGTTTTGTCGGCGAAGATTTTCGGTTAATTGTTTGACTTGATCGGACTGCCGCGCCGTTTTGCCCGTATCGTAAAATTCCGTTCCGGGAGTTTTCGTTATTTCTTCCTGAATCGCTTTATTTTGTGCGGTCATCGAGCTGAAAACCAGATAAGCTCCAATAATTACAGCCAAAATAAACGGTCCAAACGCGGAAATATATGCACCGATTGACAGAAAAAACGGGTGAACGACATCATCCCACAGAGAAAACTCGTCGAAATCCGGCATAAAATTCGTTTCGAGTTTCCCTTGCGAAAAATTTTCGACGGTGTTGGCTAAAATTCCGAACGTCAGCATATTTGAAGCCATCACGCAAAAAAGCGCGGAAAACATCAAAAACATTCCGCCGATGCCCGCCGCCGTCTGTCCGATTGAAAATACTGCAAAAAGAATCGCACCAAAAAATAAACTCGTTTTGTATTTGAACGGATGCGCCAGAGCGCGTGTGAAATCAACAATTCCGAATTTTTCATCAAACGTCGCCTGAAAACCCGAACGCTCCTGCCGTTCTTGTTCGTATTTTTTGATAAGCTGGCACATTGCTCCGCAAAACGGGCAAATTTTAACGCTGCCGCCGTATGAAGACGGACATAATTTGCAAAAAGCGTTCGCGCAGGTATCGCAGAAATAATCAGCCGCCGATTCCTGATGAACGCAGCAAATTTCACTTGCTTGAGAAGTGTTTTGTGAGGGGAATTTTTCTGCTTTTAACCGTGAATGAGTATTATTACGCCCGTTTTGAAAACTTTTGAGTGAATCGGAAAAACCGGAAATATTCTGAAAAGGTGCGGCAGAAGCGTGTTCCGGCAAATAGACGGCGGGCAAAGCGGAAGAAATATTTCCAGCCGACGATTGAAAATTTTCAGATACTTGTGCGACCGTTGTCGAAGATACAAAATTGATCGAATCTTTTTCGTTAAATAATTCGATCAAGCCCGGAACCTTCTGCGCTTCAATCCAGCGCAAACCTCCGCGCCGCACTTTATCCTGCCGCTGCAGCGAACCTTCCTCAATCCATTGCGCCAACTCCTCAAACCGGGCTTCGTAAATTTGACCTCCGGCTTCAACCTGCCAGATTTCCTGTAAATCGGTGACTTTCATAAACTTTCGAGGTTCGATTTGGAATTAAAAGATTTCTAATTTTTAGGAATGTAAAAAGTTGTATTTCGATATTTTAAGCGACAATTTTTTCTCTAACAATTTGAGTTTGCGGGCTGTTTGACGTATTCGACTTTAAGCGAACGACTCCGATGCCGATTTGCCCGTCGTTGCAAGCCTCGACCAACGCCTGCACGACTTTTCCGTCATAGCGCGTTCCGACAAAACTTTTTATCCGGTCGAGCGCGTCCGGCAGAGTCATTCCTTTTTGATACGGTCGGTCAATCGTAATCGCATCAAAAGTGTCGGCGACGGAAATTATTTTCGCCTGAAGCGGAATTTTCGAATCGGTTAAAGCCTGCGGATAGCCGCGACCGTTGACCATTTCGTGGTGCATATAAATTCCGGGCAAAAAATCCTTCATCGCCGGAATCTGCGACATAATTTTATATCCGCGAAGCGGGTGAGTTTTCATCACTTCAAACTCGTCATCGGTCAGCGCGGCGGGTTTTTTCAAAATCGCGTCGTCAATCGCAATCTTTCCGACATCGTGAAGAAGCGCACTGATACGAATCGTTTCGAGTTCTTCAGACGGCAATCCCATTCGCTGCCCGATGGCAACCGAAACTCTCGAAACCCGCTCGGAATGTCCCCGTGTGTAATGGTCTTTGCCGTCAATGGCGGCGGCGAGTGCTTTGACCGTCCCGACGAAAAGTTCACGGTTTTCCTCGGCGGCTTTGGCAAGCCGGGCGATGTGTTCCTCGACGTTATCGCTCATCAGATTAAACGCGTTGCCGAGTGTTCCGATTTCGGTGATACTTTGCGCTTCGACCCTCGTCGAAAAATCTCCGTCGGCAATCTTTTCGGCGGCGGAAGCCAGTTTCAGCAGCGGCGAAGTTAATTGTCGGCTTAAAATAAATCCGATAATCAGCGCGACGAATGCGAACGCCAGACTTATCAGCCAGGTTTGCGTTTTCATCTCGCCGACCGAAGCCAGAGCCTTTGCTTCGTCCTGCATCGTGATTACGCCGAAATTCAGATCCCTGCCGAAACTAATTGTAGAATACGCTCCGATCATATCGTGCGCCGCGCCGCCGAATTCGGCTGAAAACGGAACTAATGCCGATTGAATTTGTTTGTTAGCTTCGAGCCATTCTTGCACAATTCGCAAATCGGTCAGAGATTTTTGATTGGACACTAAATTCGGGTCGGGATGAAAAACCGCGCGTCCTTTGTCGTCAACGACAAAGACAATCGGCAGTCCCGATTGCCAGAGTTCAGCTTCGGTCACGGATTTTGTGCCGACGATGTTGCGGGAAATATCCTTCATCGAAACGATGGCGACAACCGCCGCCGCCGTGTTTTGATTAATAATCACCGGCGAAGCGACCGTTAAGACCAATTCGCCGCTCGAAGCGATTTTTTGCGGCTGCCCGAAATATAATTTTTGATTGGTAATATTTGCCAGCGAATCTTTGGAGAGCGTTTCGATTTCCGTTTTATTGATTGATTCGGAACGGAAAACCGAAAGCGATTCGGCTTCGACGGGTTTTACATAAAGCGCAATCAGATTGGAATTTTCCTTGAGCGTCGCGCCGAGCTTTTTTTCCGTCTGCGGCGAAGAAAATATCGAAAGATCGTTTGAAAGTTCGAGTGCGGAGGCGAATCCGGCAACCACATTGCCGTAACGCTGTCCGAAAATCTCGATTTGACGCGCTTTTTCTTGAACGAGCTGAGTTTGATAGCGATTCTCGACCGCACGCAGTTCTTTCGCGCTGCGCTCGGATAAAAACCAGCCGGTCAGCACTAGCGGAACTAATCCGACCAGCAGAAGCGTAAAAATCACGAAATATATTAAATTGATTTTGTTGCGTTTTAGAGGCATGGAAGCGTTTTAGAATCGTGCGAAGAACATCGCAGATTAAAGTTTAAATTAAATCGCTCCTATTGGTCAATACTTTTTAATTTCGTTTGCCAATTAAAAACCGAGTCGGCGGGATTGCGGACAGAATTTCCGCGATCCCGGTTAAAATTTTTATTAATGATTCACAATAAAAATCACGCTTTGACCGCTTCGATAATCGAAAATGGTGATTTCGTCGGAACTATTTTCGTCAATCGAAATCCCGACTTTCCGAGCAATTCGCGGTATTCTTGCGCCGTGCGTTCGATGCCGCCGGGCGAAGCCAGCATTTCCAGATCGAGCAGTTTGCTGTAATGCGGCTCGTTTCCTTCCGGCACAACGGTTTCGACAATTAAAACTTTACCGTTTTCTTTCATCGCGTTGTGAATGTTTTTCAAAATGTTCACGCAGCGTTCATCGTCCCAATCGTGAATAATGTGCTTCATAATGTAGCCGTCCGCGCCCGGAACTTCCTTGAAAAAATCGCCGGCAACCGCTTCGACACGATCCGTTACGCCTTCTTTTTCAAGTAACGCCCCCGAACCGGCAATGACCGGCGCGACATCGAACAAAATTCCGTTCAATTTCGGATTCGACTTCAAAATTTGTGCGAGCAGATAACCGTGACCGCCCGCAATATCCGCCAACAATTCGATGTCTGAAAAATCGTAACTTTCAACAACTTTCGGGGCGATTGAAACGCTCATATCGGTCATCGCATCGTTAAAAATTTCAGCTTCTTCGGACTTTTCGGCAAACCAATCGAAAACCTCCGCACCGTGCGTTTTCCCCCAGGCGGATTTGCCCGTTCTAACGCTGTGCATCAGATTTCCCCAGACGTTGAAATGCCACGTTTCGCCCATAAAAACCACACCGTTTCGCATCGAATTCGGCGCGTCCGCCCGAAGTGCTTCGGAAATTGCGGTGTTCGCAAAAACCTTTGATGAAACTTCTTCAAATATTCCGTTACCGGCGAGGCTTCGCAAAACCCGATAAAGCGAGCGTTCGTCCGTATCGGTTACGGCTGAAAGTTCTGCTGTTGATTTATTCCCGTCTGCAAGTTGGTCGGCAATTCCGAGTTTTGCCGCAACATATAAAGCCTGTGTCGTTAATGCCCCAAATGCGATGTTTGTTAAAACAGCTTCCGGCGGCAGAGAAACCTGCGCTTGCGTTGCCGTGTTCGTTTGATTATTCATTTCCTTTTCTCCTGATAAATTATTTTTTTCAAATTTTCTCTCAAAATTAACGCGCAGAATGCAGACAATTTCTATCACGAAATGAAAAAAAGCGCAAAATAGAAAATTTTTTCTATTTTGCGCCTTATTTATTTTTGGAATAACCAAGTTGTCAAATTTATAGAAGTGACTGTTTTTCGTTGCGTAATGAAAAAATTGCGATTAATTTCTTGTTTTAGAGTCAATTAGACGCGAACTAAAAAATTTTCCGACACAAAAACATTCCTCACCTTAAATCTCAACGGGCTTTTAACGATTAAAATTGCCTTAAGATTTTCAACCCCGCTGACGAAAAAAGGCTCTCGGCAAGAC
>JALYQJ010000429.1 GCA_030855875.1 Acidobacteriota bacterium | reverse complement strand
CGCGGCGACGTTCGGCGAAAACAGTCCGGCGCACGGACTCGGAATTTTTCTGCTGTTTATGTATCTGATGTGCGGCGCGTTTCGTCTGGCGAGATTTAATCTGCAAGCGACGCGCCCGCGTGTTTTGCTCGAAGGAACGCCGAAAGTTGACAAGAAAAACTTTGTCGGTCTGCCGATTCCGCCAGCCGCCGGACTGCTCGCTTCAATCGTCCATTTTTCGCCGATGCCGCTCAACGTCTACGGCGGCGGAACGGCGGATTTCTATGCTGTTCTGGTAATGATTTTGCTGGCGGTTCTCGGCGTTTTGATGGTCAGCACGATTCGTTATACGAGCTTTAAATCAACCGGATCGGGCAGACGCAATTTGTATCTTGTTTTGGTAATCGCCGCCGTCGGAATGCTCATCTGGCTTTACTCAAAATACGTCGTGCTAATTCTTGCAGCGATCTACGTTTCACACGGAGTTATCTGGTATCTGGCAAGTCTACTGCGTCCGCGCAAAAAAATCGAAGCTGAAATTTAATATTCCCGACTTTGCATAATAAGCCGTTTTGAAACGAGATTTAGCAATCGCTGTAATTAATTTTCTAAAAAAACACATTCCTGAATATGCGATTAATCGGTTATATTCTGTCGTTTTTTTTACTGCTGACTCAAACCGCGGCGGCGCAATACCGGATTGAAACTTGGACGACTGAACACGGTTTGCCTTACAAAATAGTCAATTCGGTTTTGCAAACCCGCGACGGTTACGTTTGGGCGGCGACCGACGACGGGCTGGCGCGTTTCGACGGCGTGCGTTTTGCGGTTTTCAACACCGCCAACACAAAAAATCTGCCGACCAATCGGGTTCAAAATCTGGTGGAAACGCCCGACGGAAGTCTTTGGATGGCGGGCGAAAATCGCGGGCTGATTCGCTATCAAAACGGCGAGTTTCGCAATTACACGACTGCCGACGGCTTGCCGGACGACGAAGTTCTTTTGATGATTTTTGTCGCTTCCCAAAATTCGCTCCGCGCCGTGACGAAAACGGGCGCGGCGCGTTTTGACGGCGAAAAATTCGTCGCCGAAAACGTCGGCAGCCCGCAATTCGATAATCAAAGTCTGCCGCACACCGACAATAACGGCGCGTTCTGGGTGAACGAGGGCGACCGATTACGACGATTCGGCGACGGCGAGCGGCAAACCTTTTCGCTTCCGAAAACCGCTTCAATACGCCACCATATCAAAGCCTTTCAGGACAGAGCCGGAGATTTCTGGGTGGCGGCGGACTATTTTCTGCTGCGTTTCGCCGACGGTAAAACCGAACTGTTTTCCCCCGAAGACGGTTTGCCTGCCGATTACGTGATAGCGATTTTTGAAGATTCGCGCGGGAGTGTCTGGTTCGGCGGTCGGACGGGCGGCTTATCCGTTTTCAAAGACGGAAAACTCAAACTTCTCACCGGAAAAGACGGCTTACTCAGTCCGAACATCAATCACATTGCGGAAGACCGCGAGGGCGGCATCTGGGTCGGGACGGACGGCGGTTTGATGCGGCTCAGCCCGCAAATCATCACCTCCTTTTCCACCGCCAACGGGCTGACGGGCGACAATGTTTACCCGCTGATGGAAGACCGCGACGGCGCGGTTTGGATCGGCTCGTGGCTCAGCCTCAAAGGTTTGGACAAATACGAAAACGGCGTATTTACGAGCGTGAGAACGCTGGGACATCTTAATACGGCACTTTTTCAAGATCGGAGCGGCACAATCTGGGTCGGCTCTCACAACAACTTCGGTAAAATCGAGAACGAAAAGTTTTCTACTGTCGTCAGCGAAGCGGGGATGGTTGTTCGGGCGATTACGCAAGATCGCGCGGGCGCGCTCTGGTTCGCCGATGAAACCGGCAACCTGCGGCGAGTTTTTTATAGAAACGGAGAAGAGGAGAAAAGGAGAAAAGGAGAAGGGGAAATGGGGAGATGGGGAGATGGGGAGAAAATGCTGTTCTGCAAACTACAACTTCTAAACTTATCAATCGAGGTAACAGTCATTCAAATATTTCCCCGTCTCCCCGTTTCCCCGTCTCCCTTTCTCCCCATCTCCCCTTCTCCTCTTCTGACATTTTCACGCAGCGCGACGGCTTGCCGTCCGGCGGAATATACAACCTCCACGAAGACCGCAGCGGAACTCTTTGGATAGGAACTTCGGGCGGACTGGCAAAATACGAAAACAGGCGTTTTACGGTTTTTACCGAGGCGGACGGACTGTCGGGAAATTACGTTCGTTCGATTTATGAGGACGCGGACGGAACGCTTTGGTTCGGAACTTTTGACAACGGTATTACACGACTGAAAAACGAAAGATTTTCACCAATTCGCGTCTCGGACGGCTTGCACGACAACGGAGCGTTTCAGATTCTCGAAGACGATTTCGGGCGATTTTGGATTTCGTCGAATCGCGGAATTTATCGCGTCAGTCGTCAGGAATTAAATGATTTCGCCGACGGAAAAACGAATTCGGTGACGAGCGTCGCTTACGGCGTACGCGACGGAATGCTTGACGCGGAATGCAACGGCGGCGTATCGCCCGCCGGTTTCAAATCAAAACGCGACGGGCAGCTCTGGTTTCCAACGCAAAAAGGCGCAGTCGTGATTGACCCGAAGGCTTTGCAAATTAATAATCAGCCGCCGAACGTCGTGATTGAAAATTGCTTGATTGACCGCACGGGCGAGGCTTGCGACGACATCAAAATTACACCTGAAAACGATGCGCTCGAAATAAATTATACGGGTTTGAGTTTTACAAAGCCGGAACAAATAAAATTCAAATATAAACTCGACGGTTTGGATGAAGATTGGACTGACGCGGGAACGCGCCGGACGGCTTATTTCGCGCATCTGCCGCCGGGCGATTATACGTTTCGCGTGGCGGCGGCGAATGTTGACGGCGTTTGGAATGAAGCGGGCGCAAGTGTTCAAATCAGCGTCAAACCGCCGTTCTACCGCACGTTTTGGTTTTTGGCGGTGTGCGCGATTGGATTGATTTCGCTCGTCGCCGTCGTTTTTAATTCGCGCATTAAAAATTTGGAAAAGGCACACGCCGCGCAGGAAGAATTTTCGCGCCGCCTGATTGCGTCGCAGGAAAACGAACGCCAGAGAATCGCCGCCGAACTTCACGACAGCTTGGGGCAGGAACTTTTGATTATCAAAAATTGGGCGTTGCTCGGTTTGCAAAACGGCAAAGATTCGCGGCAACAGTTTGATGAAATTTCCGAAACGGCTTCGCTGGCGATTGACGAGGTGCGCGAGATTGCCTACAATCTGCGCCCGTTTCATCTGGACGATTTGGGTTTGACTAAAGCAATCGAATCAATGCTCAATCGTGTTTCCGAAGCGTCGGAAATTAAATTTAGAGCCGAAATTGATTTGCTTGACGGATTTTTCCCGAAGGACGCGGAAATCAATTTTTACCGAATCGTGCAGGAATGCGTCAACAATATCGTCAAACACTCGAACGCGACCGAAGCGGGCGTTCGCATTAAAAGAATCGGCGCGGGACTGCGATTCTCCATTTGGGATAACGGGAAAGGTTTCGATACGGACAAACTTTCTTCCGTAAGGGCAAAGCAGAGCGGTTTCGGACTGGCGGGAATCAATGAGAGAGCGAGAATTCTCGGCGGGAAACTTTCCGTTAATTCTTCGCCTGAAAATGGAACGTCGGTGAATTTAATTGTCAATACGCGAAACGAAAAAGTATGAGTGACGACATTAAACCACAGACAACCACAGATTTTCACAGATAAAATCATTTCTTAAATCTGTGGTTATCTGTGAAAATCTGTGGTTCCAATTTCTTAAAAAGTCATTAACAAATATAAATCGAATCGGCGAACTATGATTGATTTCCCGCTTCCAAACTTTCTTTTTTTCTGCCCTTATCAATCGGCGTGACGGTTGCCGGACGGCGTTTTTTTGAACGCTTTTGTTCGTAATCTTCATAATCGTCGGCGTATTTATTTCCGCCCGAAACGACGATTGAAACTAATGTCAGAAACAAAACCGAAATAGCGGTCGTGTGCAGAACGAAATCGAAAATGCTGTGAATGAGAACGGCGAAGCATCCGGCGAGTGCGCCCGTGACCGCGCCGCGACGAAATATATTTTCGGTTTTGGCATTGCGTAATCCTTCGCGGAAAAGCCAAAAAAGAAAAAATCCGCCGATAATCAAACCGATGATTCCCGCGTCAGCCAAAACCTGCAAGTAATCGTTGTGCGCTTGTTCGACGCGATCCAAACCGCTCAACGAATCGAACGGCGTGTAAGCGACACCGAACGCGCCGAGTCCCGCGCCGAACGGCATATTTTCTTTAATAACATCGAGCGTCACGCTCCAGATGTGCGAGCGGTCGGTCGTCACGTTTTCCGACGCGGCGGTTTCGACAAATCTTGTCAAAGACGTTTCGCCGCCGACAAAAAACGATCCGCCGATAATCGCGGCGACGAGCGCAGCCGCTAATCCGGCTTTTAATACGATCTGAGCGTAACTTTCCGATTTGGTCGTTAGAATTATCAGAAAAATGATTTGCGCCAAAAACGCGACGAGTCCGCCGCGCGAACCGCTTAAAAGCAAAGCGATTCCCATCAAAGCGATTGCCGTCACATAAAGCAGACGTTTGTCTTTTTTAACCGCGCCGACAAACATCAAACCGAGCGGCAAACTCAAACTCATTTCAATGAACGCGGCGAAATTGTGCCGGTTGACGAAAGAACCGAACGGCGAACCGCTCGCGCTTTCGTAAATTCCGTAGATTTTATTCGGACTTAAAACCGACTGCAAAATGGCGTAAAAAGCGTAGACGAATCCGAAAATCGTGATGACCGTGATCAGTTTTTGCAGTCTTTTCGCGCTGTCAATGAAAATAATCGCGGCGGAAAGAAAAATCGCCAGCGAGAGAAAATGCAGAGCGGAAATTTGCGTAGCAAACGGATCGAGCGAAATCGTGCGCGGAATTCCCGAAACGCCCGCCGTTTCCGCCAAACTCCCGAACGGAACGATTTGAACGAAACCGTAAACCGCCGCCGCGACAAGCGGAATCGGCAAAACGCTTTTGCCGTATCGCAGATTTCCGCTCAGAAAACCGTCAATCGCCCAAAAAATCATCATCGCCGTGACGAGAATATAAAAAACGGCAATAATCGGCTGATGCACCGCGCCGTAAGCAAGCGTCGTAAAAATAACG
>JALYQJ010000428.1 GCA_030855875.1 Acidobacteriota bacterium | reverse complement strand
GCAATGCTTCTTCGCGCTTGCCGGTTTTGAGATATTGATTGCCGAGTTCCACGGCGTTGTGAAACTTTTTCGGGTCAAGGGCGACGGCTTCGGACAGCAGTTTTATCGCTCCTTCGATGTCCGGCTCGGCTGTGTAAATTTTGTTTTTTGCGCGATTGGCAAGCCTGAACACCTTTGTGTCAGGGTCACGAAACGTGCCGCGAAAAACGAACAAGTTTCCAAACCGCGCTATCGGAGTCGCGTCCCGGAAGGCGGGTTTGCCGCGGACTTGCCTCGCGCCCAGAAAAATCGTGCCGCTGAGCATTACGTTGTTTATCTTTTCCGCATCGCGTTCGTCATTTTTACCGATCCAGTCAATGTCCCGACTCTTCCTTTCCACTACCATCATCGGATAGACGATGTAAGGAATTTTGCCCGCGGGTTTCAAGTTTTCGTTATAATATTTTGCCAATTCCTTAGTCCGCAGAGTTATATCAATTCCCTCGTCGCTAAAATAAAGATAGCCGTTCGTCGTGCCGCCGACGGTTTCGTTGTAATACTCCCACGGACGCATCACGGGAATCGCTGACAGCAATGCGCCGATTAAGCCGATAGCGACCGCGCCGCGCAAAAAATATGATTTGGATTCGAGAGCCTTGTAAATCGCCAGCGATGCCAGTAAAGCCAATGGCGGGACGACGGGAAGCGCGTGTCTGATTCCCGCGTAAGCCGAACCTGTAGCAAGCACAATCAAAAAAAGGATGGCTAAACTAATCACGCCCAGCAGAGGAGCAACGTATTCTCGCGGGATTTTGCGGGCAATCAATAACACTGCGCCGATTGCCGTCAGAAGCAGCAAACCGAGCGGGAGTTTGACGGCAATCACACCCGGAAAAAAATAGAAAGGAGCTTTCTTGTAATTGTTTCCAAACGCGAAAACGGAGCGGGCGCGACCTTCCGCACCGGCGCGAATCGTGTCCGCCATTCCCCAGGTGTATGCGCGGGGAAACAGATGCCCGCCCGCCATTATATTCAAGCCCGTTCGGTAAAGCGGTGAATTAACATCGCTGATTTTCTCCGTTAAAGAACGGTTGAATTATTCTTCTCCCGTTGCCGGACTTTCGCTAAAGCGGAACAGATAAAAACTCCACAAGACAATCATCGCTCCGACTAAAACCGCCGCTACGAATCCGACGCGGCGCAGGCGAACGACAGTCGTTAAACCCTTTGCCATAAAAATCGCCGACACAATTCCGATAATTGCGACTGCCGCCATTGTAATAACGGCTGAATGTTTCGCACTCAAAGCCAATCCGAGAGCAAGCGCGGCAAAAATCAAATCAACCGCACGCCACGAGCGAAACGCCGCGACAGCGAGCAACACGGCGGTTGTCGAAAGCAGAGCGACGGGCAAATCCGTCATTACCAGCGGAAGATTTGCGGCGACCGTCGGGTCAATCACCAAAAAAGCAGTAGCGGCTAAAGCAATCACATCTCCGAAGACGCGCCGCGCTGCCAACGCGAACAAAAACAACAGCAAGCCATTTAAAGCAAACATCGCCGTCCGCGAACGGCTTTGAATCACGTCAGGATCATTGTTGAGATAGACATCATCCTGGACAAAACCGCGCTCGTCGTTCTTATCCTGAAGTTTGCGAAAAGGGGAAAGTTGAAATCCCTGACCCGCAACAAAAGCTCCCGTCCACAACTTGACGAGCGGCGGATGTTCGGGATTAAGCCGAAAATCGCCGGTTTGAACATAGGAAACGCCCGCCGCGATGTGCCAAGCCTCGTCAAGCGTAAAACTGTCGAGGCGCGTTGCAATGCTTGAGCGCAGAACGGCGCAGCCAAGGAGTGCGGACAACACCAAAAAGAAAATCAAGGGCCGCTTCGACAAAGAAAACTTTGCGGCTTTTTCAGTTTCTATTTCGTTTTCGATTTTCATAAAGTTTGTTCCTTTATCCGGCGTAGTTTCCCTCGAATACCAAGCGTTGCGGGAAATAGAGAGCGTTCGTTCAACTTCACTAAAGCCGCAGTTGAAATGCTTTTACGCGAAGCATCTAACGAGATTCTTTTGGGACGCGGACTTCGCCCCAGTTCGGAAATCCGTTAAGACCGGGCGTGTCGGTCATTTGTATCTCGTCCGTGCCGTCACTGTTTATCAACCAGAGTTGGAATCTGCCTGTTCCTTGACCCATTGTTCTGTGGAAGATAATTTTCTTGCCGTCGGGTGACCACGAGGAAGTTAGGTCGCCCAGCGTGTTGTCGGTCAGTTGGACTTGACCTGTGCCATCGGTGTTCATTACGCAAATCTCAAAATCAGTGCCGCCTTTCCGACACGCATAGACAATACGCTTGCCATCCGGCGACCAGGCGGGTGCGCGCTCCTCTTCGGAATTATTGGTCAGCCGCGCTCGCTTACCCTTCCCGTTCGCATTCATAACGTAGATTTCGGCGGTTGCGGAATCGAGTTTATCATCGGCGACTAAATGGCTCGTGAATAGAATTTTCTTACCATTCGGCGACCAGTCCGGGTCTTCGTCAATCGCTTCAGGACTGTTCGTGATGTTCTTGGGTTTGGCAGTTTTTTTGAGGACATCATTGACGTTTAACGTAAAGATGTCGTTGTCAATAGTGGCAGCACCCGGATAGGGTTTAGTCGGGCGACCCGTGCCGGATGCCGAAGCGTGAAAGGCGATTTTCTTCCCGTCCGGCGACCACGTGGCGGAACTGCCGCGCGTCAACAGCTTCTGTTCCGTTCCATCCGCGTTCATCAGAAACAGGTGTGAAGTGTTAAGCGGTTCTTCCTCAGTCCGAAGACGGCTGCTCTCAAAAAGAATCTTTCTCCCGTCGGGCGACAGTGACGGGAAATTGTCGGCGTATTTATTATCGGTTATGCGCCGCACGTTAGTGCCGTCCCCATTCATCAGGTAAATCTGGGTATCGAGTAAGAGTTTGCCCGCAGGATTGTGGCGCGTACTGGCGAACGCGATGGTAGATGTCATCACGGTCTTCTTTTCCTGCCGTTCTCGAACCTGCTCTCGCGCGGCGAGTTTGTCAGCGTCGACGGAATTCTCCGTTTGCGCGTCTGCGAAAAAAGGCAAAAATAAAAATCCTGCTAACACGATGTGTAAAATTAAACGTCTCATTTTGTATTCTCCTTCGATTTCAGTTAACGAATAAAATAAAATAATTTAGAAACGGATTGCCGCCCGTTTCTAAACGATAGACTTGAATATTTTTAATTCCGTTCCGGCGGGTCGGGCTGCGGATTGAAGCCTTTCGCGGCGGGATACATAAACAAAGTTCCGCCCGTTTCTCTGCTGAATACTTCCATTGTTGGAACGACGGTGCAGCGGTTTGGGCGCAGATTCGGGTCGTCAATAAACCTGAAGGTCGCCCGAAACTGAAATGAGCCTTCGATTTGGGTTGTGCCTGACGGAATAATATTGCGGCTGACGGCAATGCCCGGACGCAAAGTAAAAGTGTCGGGCGTTCCGTAAGCGCGTCCGGCGGCATCGAAAGTTCTGACCTCGATGATGCACGGCTGCATATTCGTCGGGTCTTCGACACCTGAATCGTCAGGCTCCACCCTGACAAAATTCAGCCGGGCGTTTTGCGATGCCGGAAGTAAGGTAACAATGCCGAAATGGACTCGTCCGTCAACCTCTTTGAGTGCGCTGACGCGATTGACGTTCCACACGGCGAACCCGATGAGAACGCCGACGATAACACCTAACGCGAGTGTTTTTGCAAATGTTTGTTTTGTTTTCACAGTTTTTACCTCTCTAATTTTTTATAGTTTTCCCTTACTTTGGAATTTTTGATTGCAAGCGACCGTTTATTAGGAGTCGTGGTACTCGCCTGAAATCGCCAATTCAAGATTGCACTCACCGACCATAGCCCCGAGGGTGTTGGGACGCGAAAACCGGACTTGCACCGTGCTACCTGCGTCGGCAAATATTTGAATTGGGTTACTGCCAATTTGATATTCACGAATGGGAGGGTTGCCGGGGGATACTCCCTGTACTTGTTCCGTTAAAGGGAAATCGATGATGTCGCCGTTGCCTGGTTGTATCACTCGAATTGTTACGAAGAACGAGGAGACAGAAATCGGCAAGGTTGCCGTACCCGTAGCATACTTAATTTCAAGAAACTTCCCGGCGGGTACGACGAAGTCCTGTTTGGTTAGGTTCTCTCCCGGTTTTAACGTCAAGGAAATCTGCTCCTGGAAAACATCACCCATCCTCTTGCGTTGAATCACATACAGCGGCTCGCGCGGCGAAGTGGTCAATTGCACCGGACCGGTAACGGTCGTCGCGATCGCGTTCTCGTTGTTAATTGTGACCGAGCCGGTAATGCGTGTAAGTCCCTGGGCGATGACGTGAAGGGGATTTTCGGCGGTGGTGCAAATCGTTATGCAGTCATCGGTGCGTTGGGCGATGGAGCGTCCCACTACTGTGAACGACAGCGTGACGGCGAGAATAATCAGACCTGCCGAAGCGACCAGGCAGCTTCTGAAGACGCGGTTCATTTTGAGAAATCTGTTCATAATGTTTTCTTTTTTGATTTGCATAGTTTTTACCTCTCTAATTTTTTATAGTTTTTCCTTTCTAACTTGCGGCTGATGCCGGTTAGTTTTTCGCCGGCGCGTCCGGCGCGACGATCATTGATTGCGTGGCGATTACCTGCCGGCGACCATCCCGCTTCCGATTGATGACCGGATCGAAATTGCAAGATTCTAAATCCATTCTTTAGGGAGGTTATAGTTCCCGCTATTGATTCCATCATGTGATCCTCCGGCGGCACAACGCCCTTTCATTGCATTCCCGGAAAAGAACAGACCTTCACACTTCCGGCACCACCGCCAATCTGCTTGACTGCCAAGA
>JALYQJ010000424.1 GCA_030855875.1 Acidobacteriota bacterium | reverse complement strand
CGGCAGTTCGGCTTTGGCTCGGTCTTTGACGGCGGGCAAAAACGGCGCGGCAACTTGCGCGACTTTGGCGAGTGCCTGCGGCGGAAGCCCGCGACCGTAAAGTTCGACGGCTTTATCCGTTATCTGCGGCATAAAATCGTCTACAACTGCGTCGGTATCAATGAGCTGGTCAACTGCCGCTTGATCGCCGCGCCGCGCCGCGTCAATCAAAAGCGCGAGCGAATACTGCGGCGTATTTTTATAGCTCTGCCAGTAAAAATACCCGCCGATTGCCGCAATCATCAAAACTGCGCCGAGCAAAACGGCGGTAATGCCGATTATTTTGACGAATTTGCTTTTCGCTTTCGGCTCTTGATATGCGCCAAAAGTTGGAGTTTTACGCACATCCGGCATTGATTTTTCGTTTAAATCTATTACAAATTTCGACATTTATTTTTGCGACGAATTATTTTTCCGTTTTTGTGACCCGCGCTTCAATCTTACCTTTTGCCAGACGAATTTTCACCGTTTCGTCAATTTTTACTTTTCCGGCATCACGCAAAATTAAACCGCGTTCGTTTTCCGTAATGGAAAATCCGCGTTTTAATACTGACAAAGGCGAAAGCGCGTCGAGCGAAGCCATTTCGATCTTTAAAGATTCGTCTCTTTTATCAACCGTTTTTTTTATCGCTGAAATCTGACGCTGCTGCAAAAGCGCGAGTTTTATTTTCCCGCCGGAAACCTTCGATGCCAACCTTAAAGGCGAAAGTTGCGAGATAAGTTTTTCGAGCCGCCGATTCCCTTCTTTTAATTTTTGCGCGAAAGCGTCTTCCATCCGCGACTCGTAGTCTTCGATTTCATACTTCCAATCTTTGATTCTCTGCGGAAATTCGGTAAAAACCGGCGACAGCGTGAGTTCCTGCAAATTCGTGTGAAGACGCAAAATTTTGTATTCAATCAGTTGAAATAAATCCTGCGTTTGCTGACTGATAAACGCTTCGATTTGGTCTTCGGATTCGGCGACGATTTCCGCCGCCGCGCTCGGAGTCGGTGCGCGGCGGTCGGCGACGAAATCGGCAATCGTAAAATCAATTTCGTGACCGACGGCGGAAATTATCGGAATGAGCGACGCTCGAATCGTTCGGGCTAATCTTTCTTCGTTAAAAGCCCATAAATCCTCGCTCGAACCGCCGCCGCGCCCGACGATTAAAACGTCAATTTTATCTTTTTCCGCCGCATTTTCGTTAAATTCATTCGCGTTCAAAATCGCCTGACGAATTTCTTCGCCCGCCATTTCGCCCTGCACGCGCGTCGGAATCAGAACGATGCTGACCGTTCTGGTGCGCCGCGATAAAACGTGCAAAATATCGTGAAAAGCCGCGCCGTTCGGACTTGTGACAACGCCGACTCGTTTCGGCAGCATCGGCAGAGGTCGTTTGTATTCTTCGTCAAAAAGCCTTTCTTTGGCAAGTTTTAATTTTATTTGCTCAAAAGCGACTTTCAGCGCGCCTTCGCCGATTGGTTCGAGCGATTCGACGAGCATCTGATATTCGCCCTTCGGTTCGTAAAGCGAAAGCCGCCCGCGCACGCGAATCTGCAAACCATCAAACGGCTGAAACTTAATTTTCCAATTCGAACCGCGATAACAAGCCGCTTTTAATTGCGTAAAACCGTCGTGCAGCGTGAAATACCAGTGACCGGAACTTGCCGCGACAAAATTGACGATTTCCGCTTCAATCCAAACAGACGCAAAAGCCTTTTCCAATGCGCGTTTAACTTGCGAGTTGACTTCCGAAACCGTTAAAGGTCGGCGTTCCTCTTCATCGAAAAGAGATTGTAAAAGCTGGGATTTCATTTGCCGGTTTCCGCTTTTTCCAAAATTACCGTGAACCCATTTTCCCGCGCTTCCTGAAAGATTTTTTTGACAAAACTTTTATTTGCCGAATCAAACGTATTATCCGAAAGGAATTTATCAACTTCTTCGCCGCCGGCGTCGGAGTTTATCGAGCCGTTTAATTTACTGGAAGTCAGAC
>JALYQJ010000346.1 GCA_030855875.1 Acidobacteriota bacterium | reverse complement strand
CTCCTTACCAGACGTCGTCAACCGTATTTTGATTGTCGGCATCTGCGGTTTGCGCTCCGTTAGGTGTTCCGGTATTTGCGGCTTGCGCTCCGGCATTCGGCGTTCCGGTGGTCGGCGCGGCAACGGTCGGAATCGGCACGTTTGCCGTATCGGTTCCGGCGGGAACTTCCGCTCCGGCGGCAGGCGACGAAGCCGATTTCAAAACGGCGGTCGAAGCCCATTTGATATGTCTGACCAACGCTTCGGGACTGTTGGCGTTGAGCGGTTTGAGTTCGGAATTGCCGATAAATTTCTGCAAAACTTCGTCGTCAACGTCCTTGCCGATTGAGACCGCGATGCGGCCGGCTTTTTTGCCCCACGGCTGATCCATCAGAGCTTTCAGACCGGCGTCGAAATCGTCGGTCGGCTGTCCGTCGGAAACTAAAACCAGAACGGGCGGCAGAGCGCGGTCGCTCATCGGCGGCATTTTGAGTTGTTCGGCGACGAGTTCGAGAGCTTTACCCATATCGGTTTCGCCATCGGCGACTAAATCCGTCCACCCGAAATCGGCAACCGGTGTCGGCTGCGAAATGTGCCACTGTGCGCCGTTGGAAAATTTGACGGCGCGAACCAGAACCTGCGCGTTCGGATTGTCTTCCGCCACTTTTTTCATATGCGGCACGGCTTCCCGAATCGCCGTGTTGAGCGATTGAATTTTCCCGTCTTGCTCCATCGAGCCGGAACTGTCGGCAATCCATATAAAATGCAGCGGTCTCGAAGCGAGTTCGCCGCCCGGTCGTTTAATCATAATAATATCTCCTTACTAGAACATTTTCGGTTTTTGGTAAATCTTATTTTAAATAGAATCGAGTTTTAAGCAAAACCTAAGCCAAAAATTAAACGGGCGATAGATAAAGGCTTTTATAAATTGCCGGAAAGTGAAGTGTATGAATTTGATATGAAATTCGGTTTTGCCGCTGTCTGAAAATCAGCGCGGCGGAAAGCGCGGCGGTTCGTTTTGCTGCGTTTCGCGCATCACGTTAATTGCGTAAGGCACACCGAAAAGCAAAACCGCTCCGGTTAACGCGAGAAAAGCCAATACAAAAAGACAGCCGAAAAATTTACCAAATCTTTTTTTGGGAACTTGATTTAAAGCGGGATTGTTTATTTGCGCTGGAATGCGCGGAATATTGATATTCGGACTTTTTGTTGACGGCGGCGATTTCGGCGTAGGAATCGGGAGATTTGCGGGCGTTCGGGCAAACGGCGGATAAATTGCCGGCGGTTGCGGTCGCGGCTGTGTTTGAGATTGACGCGGCGGTATCCGAGCCGGATTATTGCGGGCGACGTTGTTATTTTGTTCGATTTTTGGAGCGGAAGATTTCGGAAGCGGCGTTGATGTTTCATTTTGCTGTTTCTCTTTTTCGAGAATTTCCAAGTCCGTCACGATGCCGAGTGCCAATGCCCACGAATCAACCGCCCAGTTTGCAGCTTCCTCAGTCAACCCGAGATTGTCTTCGAGTCTCTTGGCGAGTTTGTATAAAAGCAATTCGCGCGGCATCGTTTTTCCCGCCGCCAGCAAATCGAGCGGAACACGCTCTTCGATGGCGTTTACCAAAACATTTATTTCGCGCCGATATTCGCCGCACAAATCTTTTAATAAATTTTCGCACCGCCGCGCGTCGCCGCACAAATCATTGCCGTATTTTGTGATAATTTGCCGAAGCGATTTTCTTGCAGCATTATTCATACGATAATTAAACAACTTTAAGAATGGTTGAATTCAACGATTTTAACAAATTCAAAGGTGCTGAAAAAATTACTTTTCAAATTAATTACGACAGATTTATTTCGAGCGGCAAATTACAATCCACTTTAGATTGCCTCTTTAATAAAAAAAGGACGACATCTTTTATATCGTCCTTTTGAAAATAATTTTTTGTAATTTTTTACTTCGGCTTTGCGGCGTTTGCGGTTTGCGGTTTTACTTCCGCACCGACCAGATAGCTGTCACGCGACCGGACGACCAGATTCGGGCGATTGACGCGGACTTTTATTTGTTTGCGCTGACCGGCGCGACCTTCTTCGGACGGATAGTAGCCGATGTTGTATTGGCGGCGAAGCTCTTCGGCGATTCCTTCAAACGCGGCGGTCAATCCGCCTTCCGTCGCTTCCGGTCGGAAAACGCGCCCGCCGGTGTTTTCGGCTAATTCTTCGAGATATTTTTTGCCCAGAGCGTAATCGCCCGCGCTCGTTCCCGGCGCATTGAGTATTCCGCCCGAACCCGGAAACGGAAAAGGCGAACCTAAACCGCCGCCGCGCCGATTATCCAAAAAAGTATTGTAATAAATAGGAAAAATCAGCGCGTCGGCTTCTTCGGCTTGGAGAATCGTGCTGTCGTAACTCGCTTTATACGAAGTCGTGTCAACGCCGTCGGTAAATAAAACGATGGCTTTGCGACCCTCGATTTTACCGAGTCGTTTGCGAAGCGAAAAATCAACCGCTTCATAGAGAGAAGTGCCGCCGCCGAAATCGGCTTTTTTAATCGCTTTGTAAATCTTCTGGCGGTCATTTGTCGCTTCTGTCAGCACGTGAATATTTTCGTCAAACTCAATCACCATCACGTTGTCCTGCGGTTTTAACTGGTCAACAAAAGCAGTTGCCGCGCTTCTGATTTCGTCAATTTTATAATTGGTCGAAGGACTCGTATCAATCA
>JALYQJ010000345.1 GCA_030855875.1 Acidobacteriota bacterium | reverse complement strand
ACGAAATTGTTTACGCGAATAACCGCGCAGTTTCTTTAATCGGTTCGGGCGGACGCGAACGAACATTTTCCGTTTTCGCGCAGGACGTTTGGCGCGTTTCGGGTAAATTAAACATCAGTTTCGGCGGACGTTTCGACATCTGGAAAAATTTCGCCGCGCTTTCCGCCAATCGAAATTTATCAACTAATTTAACGTCCGTCACAAATTTTTCCGACCGAACCGAACGTAGTTTCAGTCCGCGAATCGCCGCGCTTTATCAAATTAACAGGAACTTTTCTTTTGTCGCTGCTTATTCAAAATCGTTTCGCGCTCCGACTTTAAACGAACTTTACAGAGCGTTTCGAGTCGGCAATGTTTTAACGCTGGCAAATGAAAATCTCAAATCCGAACGCGCCGACACTTGCGAAACGGGATTAAATTTCACGGGTTTTTCACAAAAATTATCTTTGCGCGGAAACTTTTTCATCGCGGAAATTTCGCGTCCCGTCGTTTCGATAACTACAACGAGCGCGCCGAATTTAATCACGCGCCAACGCCAAAATGTCGGGCAAACGCGCTCGCGCGGCTTTGAACTCGACGCAGAATTTTCACCGTTTGCGAAATTAAAATTTTCGGCGGGTTATCTGCTCGTTGATTCGCGCGTCACGGATTTTTCCGCCAATCCGCTTTTGATTGATAAATTTCTGCCGCAGGTTGCGCGTCAGCAGCTAACTTTTCAGATGTTTTATCGTCCGCAGTCAAAACTTTCATTCTCGCTGCAAGGCAGAATTTCCGACGCGCAGTTTGAAGACGATTTGAATACTTTGCGCTTGCGCCCGTTTTTCACGCTCGACGCTTTCGCTTCTTATCGGTTCGATAAATTTGAAATTTTTACGGCAATCGAAAATGTTTTTAATAACCGCTACGATGTCGGTTTAACGCCAAGTCGAACCGTCGCCGCGCCGCGATTTGTGCGCGTCGGTTTGCGTTTTAATTTGGGAAGTAAATAGAAACGGTTTGACGCGGATTTGACACGGGTTGTCACAGATTTATTTTTAGGTTTATCCGTTTTAATTCGTGATTCTTCTGCGAAAATCCGTGTTCCATTCTTTTTATTTTCCGCTTGTTTATGCCACAATTAAAGTTTTTCCGAGAATTATTATATGAGCAATCAAGAACCGAATAAAATCATTTTTTCGATGGTCAAGGTCAGCAAGTTTTACGATAAAAAACCGGTGCTGAAAGACATTTATCTATCATTTTTTTACGGCGCGAAAATCGGCGTTCTCGGACTGAACGGTTCGGGGAAATCTTCGCTTTTGCGGATTATCGCTGGAACGGACAAGGAATTTAACGGCGAAGTCGTTTTTTCAAAAGGTTATTCGGTCGGTTATCTGGAACAGGAACCGAAACTCGACGAATCGAAAACCGTTAAGGAAATCGTTGAAGAAGCCGTGCAGTCAACGGTTGATTTGCTCAAGGAATTTGAAGAAATCAACGCGAAATTCGCCGAAGAAATGACCGATGACGAGATGAACGCGCTCATCGAACGGCAAGGCGAAGTGCAGGAAAAACTCGATCACGCCGACGCTTGGGATTTGGATTCGCGCCTCGAAATGGCGATGGACGCATTGCGTTGCCCGCCGCCGGAAACGCCGATTGCGAATCTTTCGGGCGGCGAAAAACGGCGAGTCGCGTTGTGTCGTTTATTGCTGCAAAAACCTGACATTTTACTATTAGACGAACCGACCAATCATCTCGACGCGGAAACGGTTTCGTGGCTCGAACAGCATTTGCAGAAATACGAAGGCACGATTATCGCCGTCACGCACGACCGTTATTTTCTCGATAATGTCGCGGGCTGGATTCTCGAACTTGATCGCGGCGAAGGCATTCCGTATCAGGGCAATTATTCGTCGTGGCTCGAACAGAAACAGGTGCGTCTGGCAGGTGAACAAAAAGGCGAAGACAAACGCGCGAAGACTCTGGAGCGCGAACTCGAATGGATTCGGATGTCGCCGAAAGGTCGTCACGCGAAATCCAAAGCGCGAATCAATGATTACGAAAAACTCGTCGCCGAAGGCAGCGAAAAACGCAGCGAAGATTTGGAAATTTTCATTCCGCCCGGCGAGCGTCTCGGCGATATTGTCATCGAAGCGCACGGCGTTTCCAAAGGCTATGACGACAAATTATTATTTGAAAATCTTGAATTTTCGCTGCCGAAAGGCGGAATCGTCGGCGTAATCGGTCCGAACGGTGCGGGAAAAACTACTTTGTTTCGCTTGATTACGGAACAAGATCAGCCCGATTCGGGCGATTTCAGAGTCGGCGAAACCGTCAAACTCGGCTACGTTGACCAATCGCGTGACAGCTTAAATGCCGACAAAACTTTATTTGATGAAATCTCTGACGGCTTGGATTTGATTCAACTCGGAAAGCGCGAAATGAATTCACGCGCTTATGTTTCGCGCTTCAACTTTTCGGGAAGCGACCAGCAAAAGCGCGTCGGAATGCTTTCGGGCGGCGAACGCAACCGCGTTCATCTGGCGAAAATGCTCAAAAGCGGCGCAAATGTTTTACTGCTTGATGAACCGACCAACGATTTGGACGTGAACACGATGCGCGCACTCGAAGAAGCGTTAGAAAACTTCGGCGGCTGTGCCGTTGTAATTTCCCACGACCGCTGGTTTTTGGACAGAATTGCAACGCACATTCTCGCGTTTGAAGGCGATTCAAAAGTCGAGTTTTTCGACGGCAATTATTCCGAATACGAAGAAGACAGAAAGCGAAGACTCGGACACGATGCTGACCAACCGCACCGCATCAAATATAGAAATTTAACGCGGACGTAAAAATAATGTGAAGGTGAAATTATGAAAGATAAATTGCTTATAAAAATTTTAGCCGTAGCAATCGTTTTCGCATTTTCGGCTTGTCAAAAAAGCGCGGCGGACAACGTAAATATTTCACCTTCACTTGTTGTTGCTGTGCCGACTCAAATATCAGCTCCGACACCGATGCCAAACTTAAACTCGCCTATTAGAAAAGTTGATTTCAAGAATTTCACTTATCCTGAAACGGATGGTTATGAGGGATTTAAGTTAAAAAATAGTGAAAAATCTTACATACATCAACAAGAAGATGGTATCTATTTAGGGAAAGTTGATTATACCGATGTCACGGGTGATGGAGTAGAGGATGCAATTCTGTTAATGGGTATTCAGACGGGCGGTTCAGCAATACCGACTTTGATTTATCTCTATACTTTGGAAAATAAAAAGCCGAAATTATTGTGGGCGTTTATGACAGGCGATAGAGCCGACGGCGGATTGAAAGATATTTATGCGATAAACGATGAGTTGATTATTGAACTTTTCGGTGACAGCAAAGTCATTAATGATGAATGGAAATTTGATTATCCTGAAGAAAAATATGCGGGCGCAGGTAATCCGACCATCTATACAAAAAATCGCTTTAAGTGGAATGGCAAAAAATTCGTCACTGTCGGAAATCCTGAACTATTCGATTATAAACGAGAAAATTTACCAGTAAAAAATAATTGATCAAGTTTTATTTACGCCGCGCGATCATTTCCGCCGCGAATTTTCCCGACAAGAGAACGAGCGGAATGCCGCCGCCGGGATGCGTCGCGCCGCCCGTAAAATAGAGATTTTCGATGTCTTTCGCTTTGTTCGGGACGCGCAGAAAGGCGGAAAAAATCCCGTTTGATGAAACGCCGTAAATCGAACCTTTATTTGCCGCGTATTTTCGCTCGAAATCTTCGGGCGTGATTATTTGTTCGTAATCAATCGAGCTTTCCAAATCTTCCAAGCCGAAATTCTCCAGCTTTTTAACGATCAAATCACGATACGGTTTTGATTCTTTACGCCAATCGGTTTTTTCGCTGACGTAAGGCGCGTTGATTAAAACGAAAAGATTTTCGTGTCCGGCGGGCGATTGCGTTTCGTCGGTCGCGGAAGTCGCGCAAATGTAAATTGTCGGATTCGGTGCGGGAGTTTTTCGCTTGAAAATCGCATCGAATTCGGCGCGGTAATCGTCGGAAAAGAAAATATTGTGATGCGCGAGCTGCGGATATTTCTTTTTTGTTCCGAGAAGCAAAACGAAACCGCTGCACGACGGCTCCAGTTTTTCGAGCTTTGCGTCGGTAAAAATTTCGCGCTCTTTTTTGCCAATCAAATTGCGGTAAGTTTCAACCGCGTCGGAATTGGCGACGATATAATCAGCAATAATTACTTCACCGGAAACCCTCACGCCGATTGCTTTTTTGTTTTCGACGACGATTTTTTCGACCGCGCTTTCGGTGTAAATTTTTACGCCGAGTTCTTTCGCCAAACGCTCCAAAGCCTTCGGAATTTGATACATTCCGCCGCGCACATACCACGCGCCCAAACCGAATTCGACATACGGAATCAGCGCGAAGGTCGCGGGCGTTTCGTAAGGCGACGAGCCGTTGTAAGTGGCGAAACGATTGAAAAGCTGCCGCATTTTCTTTGACTCGAAGTATTTTGCATTGTGCTTGTCCAGAGTTTTCAGCGTCGAGATTTTGAATAAATCGGATAGAAATTTCGGCTTCAAAAGTTCGGGCAAATCGTTGAGACTTTTCGCCAGAAACGTCTTTTCGGCGATTTCGTATTTGCGCTTTGAATCGGCGAGAAATCGTTGAAAATTGGCTGCGTCTTTCGGTTCTATTTTTTCGATTTCGCTTTCGGTTTGACGCAAATCCGTCGAAGCGTCAAACGTGCTGCCGTCCGACCAAAAATAGCGGCAAATCGGTTCGAGCGGAACAATTTCGAGATAATCTTCAACGCGCTTCCCGCAAAACTCGAACAAATCTTCCAAAACGTGCCGCATCGTCAGAAGCGATGCGCCCGTATCGAATTTGTAGCCGTTCGCTTCGACCGTATTTACTTTGCCGCCGACGTTTTCGTTTTTCTCCAAAATCGTTACGGAAAAGCCTGATTTGGCGAGCCGAATCGCGGCGGAAAGTCCGCCGAGTCCCGCGCCGATGATAATTACTTCCTTCATAACAGAAAATAAGAGAATAGAACGCGGATAAACGCGGATTCGGCGGATTGGCGCGGATATGAAAATAAAATATAACTAAAAATTTGTATTAATTTTGTTTTTTATCTGCGAAAATCTGCCGAATCCGCGTTCATCCGCGTCCCATTTCTTTAGTTTTTACGTCGAAACGCCCGACGAATTTGCCGATTCTCTCCAGCGCGATCTCGATTTGCTCGTATGATTTGCAATATGCGATGCGGACGTGATTCGCGCCGCCGATGCCGAACGCCGAACCGGGAACGACGGCGATTTGTTCCTGCATAAGAAGTTGTTCGGCGAATTCGTCGCCGCTCAAGCCGGTTTTTGCAACCGACGGAAAAGCGTAAAACGCGCCTTTCGGCTCGAAACAATCGAGTCCGATTTCGTTCAAGAACGGAACGACTAATTGGCGGCGGCGGTCGTATTCCGCCTGCATTTCCAGCACGAACGGCTCGCCGATGCGGAGCGCGGCGAGCGCGGCGTATTGCGAAATCGTCGGCGCGCTCATCACGGCGTATTGATGAATTTTTGAAAACGCTTCGAGCAATTGCTTTTCCGCGCATATATAACCGACGCGCCAGCCGGTCATTGCGTAATCCTTTGAAAAACCGCCGAGCAGAATCGTGCGGCTTTTCGCGCCCGGCAGCGCGGCGAAACACAAATGATCCGCGCCGTAAACAAGGCGGTCGTAAATTTCGTCGGAAATGACGAGCAGATCGTTTTCGACGGCGATTCGCGCAATTTCGAGCGCGTTTTCTTTAGTCAAAACCGCGCCCGTCGGATTATTCGGAAAGCCGAGGAAAATCGCTTTTGTTTTTTCAGTAATCGCTTCACGAATGTCTTCGGCGAGCGGCTCGAAATTGTTTTCAGCGCGGCATTCGACCGCGACCGGAACGCCGCCCGCGAAGATTATTTCCGGCTCATACGCGACAAAACACGGATTCGGCACGATGATTTCGTCGCCGTCGTCGCAAATCGCCGAAAAGATACATTTTAGAGCCTCGCTGACACCAACCGTTATCAAAATTTCGTTTTTCGGATCGTAATCAACATTGTAAAGTTTGTGTAAATGCGCTGCGAGCGTTTCGCGCAGTTCGATCAAACCGGAATTCGCCGTGTAGCCGACGGCTTTGCCGTAAACCGCATTAAAACCGGCTTCGACAATTGGCGCGGGCGTGGGAAAATCCGGCTCGCCAACACCGAGCGAAATCACGTCGGGCATCGCCGCCGCTATACCGAAAAAGCGATGCAAACCCGAAACCGGCACTTTGCCGACGCGCGCCGCGATAAAGCGTTGAAAATCAGTCATATTATAAGTTTCTGCGATTGGAATTTATGTATTATGATGTTTTTGATAAAACAATTCGTGATAGAATGCGTAAATTAAGATTGTTGCACACATTTTTTCAAAACTGCAAAGCCCGCTGACACGCCGAAAATTATGAAATTTTGCCCGACTTGCCAGACCCGTTACGATGAAGAAATTTTACGTTTCTGCACAAAAGACGGAACGCCGCTGATTGATGAAAAACTGCCGAATTTTACCGAACTGCCGAGCGAAAGCGTCGCCGGTGACGAGGGCGAAGAAACGATTGTCCGCCGCAAACCCGCCGTTTTTCCGCCGCCGTATTCGCCCGATGATAAACCGGCTTCCTCACCGCGCATCGTAATTCCGACATCGGAAGAAAAAACGCCGCTGCCGCCGGTGCAGCAACAGCAGGTTCGGACTAATCCAACCGTTTATCAAGCCGTGCAGAAATCGAATACGGGAAAAGTTGTGCTGCTGACGATTTTGGGAACGATAATTCTGCTGGCGGGTGCGGGCGGCATTTTCTGGATGCTGCAATCGGAAAACGCGGGCAGCCGAAACGCTAACGCTAACGCCAATATTTACAATGTCAACACGAATCCGCCGACCAATCTCAATATCGGCAACGCCTTTAATTTCAACGTCGGCAACGCAAACACGAATACGAACGCGAATCTCAATACGAACGTCGCTATAAAAACGCCGACTCCGACTCCGAAACCGACTCCGACTCCGACTCCGAAACCGACACCTTCGCCGGATACGAATTCCAACAGTTCAACGAATACGAATTCGGCACTGCCGTCGAACACGCGCCCGAATCCATCGCCTTCGCCGTCGGAAACGCCCGCCGTCAATCGTCCGGTAAATGCCGGAGTCTTAAACGGTCGCGCCGTCAATCTGCCGACTCCGGCTTACCCGGCGGCGGCAAAAGCGATGCGCGCCGGCGGACGGGTGACGGTGCAAATAACGGTTGACGAAAGCGGCAACGTCCTGTCAGCCAAAGCGATGAGCGGTCATCCGCTGCTCCGCCAATCCGCCGAAGCCGCCGCCCGCCAATCACGCATCAGTCCGATCAAGGTCAACAACCAAGCCGTCGCCGCCACCGGAATGCTCGTCTACAACTTCATTAACTAACCTGTCTTCCGCGTCATAAACAATTAAGAAATTTTGCCCGCGAAACACGCGAAAAGGCGCGAAAAATTAATTAACTCTTTTTCCTTTTTTAGCGTTTTTTTGCGCTTTTTCGCGGGCAAAAAATTCTTTCCCGGCAAAACCCTTTTTAATTAAACGAAAGAGCTTTTTCAACCGCGCGGCGCGGATCAATTACGCCCCAGCCCTGCCGGTCAACTTCGTAACCGGGAAGCCGTTCCGCCGTCGAAATCAGAATTCGTTTGACCTGCTGCGGCGTGAGTTTCGGGTTGGCTTCGAGCATCTGCGCGATGACGGACGACACAATCGGTGCGGAAAAAGATGTGCCGTCAACGTATTTATAATGCTTTGTAATCAGGCTTTCCTGTCGTAATTTGAGCGCGATAATCTGCCGCAGCATATAAGCCGGACGGTCGAGCGCGGCATCGAGTTCCGGTTCGACGTTCTGATTGTCGAAGATAATCGAATGAAGTTCGCCGTCCTGCGCTTTATCAAGTTTTTCGAGCAGCGCGGCTTGAGTGGCAGTCGGCGTATTCGGCAGAATCGGCGCGGGAACCCAGATTGACGGCGCGATGATTTCAGGTTTCTGCAAACCGTCGAGCGTCGGACCATAAGAGCTTCGATACATTCCGCGATGAGCGCGATTGAGCGAATTTTTATCGTCTAATCCGCCGACCGCGATTGCCGAAGGTGCGCTGGCGGGCGGAAAAACCGGGTGATTCGGCAGATGTCCGGCATTACCGACGGCGCAGACAATCGTTAAACCCTGCCTGGCGCATTCTTCGACCGTTTCCGAAAGCGAATCGTGCAGATAGCTTTGTTCATAATCGCCGCCCGCCGAAATGTTGACGATTTTAATCGAATATTTCGTGCGGTTTTCGAGAATCCATTCGAGTCCGTCCTGAATATTACGCTCGGTAATTCGCCCCGTCCGGGCGAGTTTGACAAGAACGACATTTGCGTCCGGCGCGATTCCGCGATAAAAACCGTTCGACAAACCGCCGTTTCCCGCCGCGACGACCGAAGTCATCATTCCGTGCCAACTGGCGACATCCGGTTGAAAAAGCGAAGACAAATCGCCGTCCAGCGTCGTTAAATTGCGATAACCGATTATTCGATTGTTCGGCGTGGTTAAATCAACGTGCGGATAAAACCCGGAATCCAGAAAAGCGATGGTCACGTTTTTGCCGGTGTACCGCTCGTCCGCGTCGAGCCGGAGCGGTGTCGAAAGAACGTGCGAGCCGTCCTTCTGCATCGCCGCATCTTTGATTATCTGCTCTTTGGCGCGTTCAAAAAGCCGGACGCACCGGGCGCAGATCGCTTTGAATTCCTGCGTGTCGGGTGCGTTGGCGGCGATGAGTTTTTGCAAATCGTCTTCCAAAACGAGCAGCGGAACGTATTCGTCGCGCGTTTCACGCGAACAAACCGGGCAAACTTTTTCGCCTGCCGCGATGTCCGCGCCGGTTGTCGCGCGCTGTAATTGTAAAGATTCCGCCGTCGTCATTTTGCGGGTTTAAGTTTTCCATAAACAAAAGTTAAAATCAATTAGGATTCAGGATTCAGGATTAGGAATTTAATATTTTGTTTTCTTAAACTTTGAATTCTGAATGTTTAATCTTAAATTTCAAAGTTCCAATCCTGAATCCTGAATCCTAAATCCTGAATCTTGAATCCAAACTTTATGACAAGAAAAAAAATCGGCATCGCGCTTTCGGGCGGAGCGGCTCGCGGATTCGCTCATCTCGGCGTTTTGAAGGTTCTCGCCGAACACGACATTCCGATTGACTTTGTTGCCGGAACCAGTGCCGGTTCGTTTGCGGGCGCGGCTTTCGCTTCAGGTTTGAGCATCGCGGAAATCGTCGAGATGTCCCGAAAAATCAGTTGGTTTCGGATGGCGGGATTTTCTTATTCGCCGAAGGGTTTGCTGTCGAACGCGGCGATGGGCGCGTTTATCAATCAGCATTTTCCGCACAAAAATCTCGAAGACTTCCCGATTCCGTTCGCGGCGGTCGCCTGCGATTTGGAAACGGGTAAGGAAGTCACTTTAAAAGATTCGGGCGACGCGGCGACGGCAGTGCGGGCGAGCTGCGCGATTCCGGGCGTTTTTGTCCCGGTCGAACACGATGGCAGACGATTGATTGACGGCGGAGTAGTTTCCAATGTTCCGACGAAAGCCGTCCGAAAACTCGGCGCGGAAATCGTCATCGCGGTTGACGTTCTCGCGTCCGGCGCGACGTATTGGGGTTCGCCCTCGACACTTCTGGGAATCTTTTTTCAATCGGCAATGATGCTTCTCCGCGCGGCATCGAAAGCGCATCATTACCGCGCCGACATCATTATTATTCCGAACATCGCGCATTTGCGCCCGGACGAAATCGGCAAAATGGACGAGTTTATCAAAGCCGGCGAAGAAGCCGCGCTCGAAAAAATTGACGAAATTAAAAAACTCGTTTTCGCCGAAACACACGATACTGCGAAGACAAAAGGATAAAAGAATTCCGACGAAAATCAATCTTCAAACTTTTTTTCTGTTCGGCATTGATTGAAAAATATGAGCGAATCGAAAAATATTTCTATTGAATCGAATCTGTGGCTGAGTCCGCTCGCCATCGGCGCGTATTTCGCCGCAATCAAACTTTTCTTACATTTCGTTTTCAATTCAAATTACGGCTATTTCCGCGACGAGCTTTATTTTATCGCGTGCGGCGAACATCTCGCGTTCGGTTATCCAGACCACGCGCCGCTGGTTGCGCTGATGGCGAAAACGAGCCGCGTTTTGCTTGGCGATTCGCTGTTTGCGATTCGATTTTTTCCGGCGTTGGCGGGCGCGTTCAAAGTTTTTCTGACCGCGCTTTTGGTGAAAGAATTCGGCGGCAACCGCTTTGCGACGTTTTTGGCGTGTCTTTGCGTTTCGTGCGCTCCGGTTTATCTAGCGATTGATAATCTGCTTTCAATGAACTCTCTCGAACCTGTTTTTTGGATGCTCTGCGTTTACTTTGCGATCCGGGCAACTAAAGAAAATGTAAGTGCTGAAAGCGAAACTCATCATTTATCATTTACCATTCACCATTCACCATCAAATTGGCTTTTCTTCGGCTTGTTCGCCGGAGTCGGTTTGATGAATAAACATTCGATGGTATTTTTCGGCTTCGCGCTCGTCGTCGGATTGCTTCTCACTCCGGCGCGAAAAGTTTTTCTCGATAAATATTTCTGGCTCGGCGGCGCAATTGCGTTTTTGATTTTTCTGCCGAATATCATCTGGCAAATAAACAACGATTTCGCTACGCTCGAACTTTTGCGAAACGTCAAAACTTCCGGCAAAAACGTCGTGATGTCGCCGTTTGGCTTCATCGCGTCGCAAATTTTGGGTTTACTGCCGACAACTTTGCCCGTTTGGATTGCCGGAATCTGGTTTTTCCTTGCCGATAAAAACGGCAGACGGTTTCGATTTTTAGGAATTGCTTATCTCGTGCTGCTTGGTCTGATGATCTATCTCAAAGCGAAAGATTATTATCTAATGCCGATTTACCCGATGCTGTTCGCGGCGGGCGCGGTTTGGTGGGAACAGATTACGGAAAAAATTCGCTCGCTGCGTTTCGCAAAATACGCTTTGCCGGTTTTGATTATCGGTTTGTTCGCCGTCGTTCTGCCGGTTGCGCTGCCCGTTCTGCCCGTCGAAACTTTGATCAAATATCAGGAAGCAATGGGATTCAAACCGCCGAAAGCGGAAGTTTCGCACGAAGGCGTTTTGCAGCAAGTCTACGGCGACCAATTCGGCTGGCGCGAAATGGTCGAAAAAGTTTCGCAAGTTTACAACGATCTGCCGCCCGAAGAACGCGCCAAAGCCGGAATTTATGCCGGAAATTACGGCGAAGCGGGCGCGATAGATTTTTTCGGCGCACAATATAATCTGCCGAAAGCCACCAGCGGACATCAAAGCTATTTTCTCTGGGGACATCGCAATTATACCGGCGAGGTCTTGATTTTGCTCGGCGCGACGAAAGAAAAAGCCGAAAAAAACTGCGAATCGGTCGAGGAAAAAGCGGAAGTCAGTCATCCGTATTCGATGGCGGAAGAGAAGTATAAAATTCTCGTCTGCCGCCGAACGAAAAAGCCTCTGCCGGAAATCTGGCAAAGTTTAAAGCATTGGAATTAATTCGCTTAAAATAACTGAAAGAAAAAGTTTCCGGTTTAATTAAAATGACTGAAATAGGAATTATCGGCTTCGGGCAATTCGGACAATTTATGGCGCAGCATCTCGCGCCTTTTTTCGACGTGACGGTTTGCGACAATGCCGACCGCCAAATCGAAGCCGAACAAATTGGTGTCGAATGGAGCGCATTAGAAACAACCGCAAACAAAAAAATTGTTATCTTCGCCGTGCCGCTCAATTCTTTTACCGAAGTTTTAGAACGCGCTGCGCCGCATTTAAAAAGTGATGCGCTGTGCTTTGATGTTTGTTCGGTGAAAATGAAACCGATTGAATTAATGCTCGATTTTCTACCGCAAAATGTCGAAATCATCGGCACACATCCGCTGTTCGGACCGCAGAGCGGACGCGAAAGCATCGAAGGTTTGCGAATCGCGTTGTGTTCCGTCAGAACAACCCGAAGCGAAGAAATCAAACAATTTCTCGCCGATGAATTAAAATTAAAAGTCTTTGAAAAAACGCCCGAAGAACACGACCGCGAAATGGCGCACGTCCAAGCCTTAACGCATTTCGTCGCCCGCGCTCTGGACGAACTTCACGTTGCAGAATCCGAACTTGCCACCGTTTCCTACGAAGAATTAATGCGCGCCGCCAGATTAGTCAGCGAAGATTCGTGGGAGCTTTTTCAGACGATTCAGCAAGGAAATCCGTTCGCCGACACAAAACGCAAGGCATTTATCGAAAAACTGATCGAACTCGAAAATCGTTTGGAATAAAATTTTTTGATTCTCTGTGCGCTCCGTGTTCTCTGTGGCAAAATAATTTTATGACAGAAAAATACGATGTCGCCGTGATTGGCGGCGGACACAACGGTTTGACGTGCGCTTGTTACCTTGCCAAAGCGGGTTTGAAAGTCGTCGTTTTAGAGCGGCGGCATATTGTCGGCGGCGCGGTTTGCACGCAGGATGATTTGATCGAGGGTTATAAGATTGATGTCGGCTCGTCGGCGCATATTATGATTCACCTTACGCCGGTTATCAAAGATTTGGAGTTGGAGAAATTCGGGCTGGAATATATTGACTGCGACCCGTTTGCATTTGCGCCGCTGCCGAACGGCGCGGGCGCGATTTATTTTTGGAAGGACGTTGATAAAACGTGCGAATCAATTGCAAAAATCTCGCCCGAAGACGCGGAGCGTTATAAAAAATTCGTCACCGAATGGGAAAAGTTGAACGAAGGCGTTTTTCAGGCGTTTTTGAAACCGCCGACGATGTTGAACCTCGGACGGCATATGGTTTTCGGCACGAAGTCGAAAAATCCGGCGGATATGGTTCGCAAATTGATGACGAGCTACGGCGCGTTGGTCAAACAAACCTTCAAACACGAAGGCTTACGCGCAGCGATGGCGTGGCTCGCGGCGCAAAGCGGACCGCCGCCGACGGCGATGGCGAGCGGCGATTTTCTCGGCTGGCATTCGATGATTCACAAAAGCGGCGTGAAACGTCCGCGAGGCGGAAGCGGCGCACTCACCCAAGCGATGGCGCGATGTCTGGAACATCACGGCGGCGAAGTCTTATTAAACGCGGAAGTCGCCAAAATCGAAGTCGCAAACGGCGAAACCGGCGGCATAATTTTAGAAAACGGCGAACGAATCGAAGCGAAACGAATCGTTTCAAACGCGCACGTTCACACGACTTTTTTGAAACTAATCGGTGCGAAAAATCTCCCCGAAGGTTTAGCGGAACGCATCGAAAACGTCCGCATCGGCAATGGTTTCGGGATGATTGTCCGCTGCGCCGTTTCAGAATTGCCCGATTATCTATCCGCGCCAAACGGCGGAAAGCCGAGAGATTGTCATCACGGTTTGCAGCTTATGTGTCCAACGATGGATTATCTCGACCGCAGTTACGCCGACTATTTGAACGGCATTCCCTCAAAAAATCCCGGCGCACTGGCGATGACTTTTTCATCCGTTGACCCGACGCTCGCGCCCGCCGGAAAACACACGCTTTTCATCTGGGGACAATATTATCCATACGAATTATCAAACGGCGAAAATTGGAAAGACATCGAAAACCGCGAAGCCGACAAGCTGATTGACGTAGTAAATTCCTACGCGCCGAACGTCAAAAATTCCATCATCGAACGCTTCGTCCAATCGCCTTTGGATTTGGAACAACGACTTGGATTGTTGCGCGGAAACGTGATGCACGTCGAAATGGACTTCGACCAGATGTTTATGTTCCGCCCTCTGCCCGAAATGTCCGCCTACAAAACCCCAATCAAAAATCTATATTTAACCGGCGCGTCAACGCACCCCGGCGGTGGAGTCTTCGCCGCAAGCGGACATAACACGGCGCAAGTTGTTTTGAAAGATGTGAAAGGTGGTTGGTTTTAGAAGTAACCATGATTTATTTCTTCTATATTTACTTTGGTGGTTTAAATGCTCTCAATATACGATGTGCTTCCTCTGTATCTAAAAATAAAGGTTGTTCGATAATATCTTCTGCCTCTTTACGATGAGTTCCTGCCTCTTTTTCCAATTCTGTTGCCTTCTCCGTGAGATTGATTGCTTGTTGAATGATTTCGTTTGTAGGTTTGGGAATTTGTAGTTCCTTCAATGTATTCCATTTAACTCTGTTGCGACTTATTCCAGTTGCCAGCAACAAAATTTCTGCTCGTATTTCTGGAGAACGTAACAGTAGCCAAACAGAGATTGGAGAAATACCATTTTTTGCTCTTAAAACTGTATATTCAGAAGCTACGACGCATCCATCTAAACTCTTTGGAACGATTGCAACGCTTCCATAACTGGCAGCTATATTAGAAATCACAATATCTCCCAGACTAACTTTATATAAATAAGCATATTGAGTATCGGATGCTACTATTTCATCTCCAGCTTCAGCATAACCATCGTATCTAACTCGTAAGTATGTTACAAAATCATCAGAATTTTTAGTTTCTATAATATCTTCTTCTGAAAACTCTTTTAACTCAACTAACTCCTTCAATGGGACAACATCAATTCCATTTTCCTTCCAAGTTTTTACCATTCTTCCAGCAGACATTAAGCATGATTTAACATCAAGACGATTTTGAATTCTTTCGGGTGAAACAATATATTTGGAATTTCCTTGACCTGATAAAAAGTCAAAATACTCACTCTCTACAGTTTCCAACTCTTTTCTAGCAGCTTCACGATTTTCTCTATCAATAGGTAAAGTTCGTTGTCTTGCCGGATCATCTATTCCAACATATTCACAACCATACATAAAAACACAAGGTTGACTTTGGTTGAGTTCTGGATTTCTTTTTTCTGCTATGAGAAGAGATGTTTTAACCCTTGCCTTTGAGCGTTGAAAAGCATCGCCCGGCAGTGAAATAACGGCACGGATTAAAAAGTAATTTCTTATGTAATCTCTAAACCAAGAGTAACTATCTCCATTCAAAATTCCATCATCAATAACCGTAACTATTCTTCCACCTATTTTAAGCATGTCGTAGTAACGTTCAATAAACATTAAACTTGATTTGAGACTGGCACGTTTAACGCCTCCATTCGTTACTCCAATTTTATATTCATCTAAAATCATTGCTTCGCTTGCAACTTTACGCTCATAAGTTTTAGCAAAAGGCGGATTTGTAATGATGACATCAGCAAAACCATCCAACTTTAAGAGTTCTCTTAATTGTAATTTTTCAAGAGCAATTTCAGGTGGATCACTATCTTTATCTCGCAGTTCTTTATCGAGCGCGTCTATCTGATAAATGCTGCTTCCACCATCTCCGTGTAAATACATATTCAGTCTGGCTATACGCGCCAACGGCGGTTCACGTCCAACATCAACTCCAAAAATGTGTTCATTGGCTATTTTGAGTTTAAGTTTATTTTTAGACTCATTATCTAGAAAGGTATTTTTATCAACTTTTTTCCACATTTCGGCTAAAGCGTCAATTAAAAAACCGCCTGTTCCACAACAAGCATCCAAAACGCTATCTGTATGACTACTTCCATCATCTAATAAAGCATTTATACGGATGTTACTTAACTTTACTCCTAATTTGACTACACTTCGTGGCGTAAAAAACTGTCCTAAATCCTTTCCGCGCATCGTGGCATTTAAAAAAGTTTCAAATAAACGCCCGTTTAAATCAATATCAATACCAAATAAAAATAAATGCTCAACACGCTTGACTACTCCACTTACTGTTTCTGGAGATAAATTTATGCTTTCATTTGGATTAAAAATTCTTTTTCTTTTACCCGTTTTAATTTCTCGTTCCATTAAATTTATAAAATCACGAAATTGAATCGAGTCTAAAGGATTCGGCGTGTTTTGCTCTTGCTCTTGTATCCATTTCGATGAAAACTTTACATCTTCAATTGGAACTTCGATAACTTCCTCTGCCAATACATTTGGATATTTATCACGAATTTGTCGGTCTGACAAAAGTTTTAAGAAAATAACCTTAACAAATTCTGTAAACGCTGCTGCTTGGCTGATGTTATCTTTTTTATATATGTGCTGATGACACCAAGCAAAAGCAGCATTAATGTCTTCTAATGGTCGCTTTTCAAGTTTTATAGTCAAAGATGGTAACGGAACTACTCGCTTACTTATAAAAGAACTAGGCAAAAGATATTGTTTCAAAGTCTTAAACTTTTCGTTTTTCTCTGTAAAATCATCAAAATCTAATTCAAGTAAATGCTCATTTATATCCGACTGATATAAGCGTGTTTTTATGCCGTTAGAAAGCAAAAAGTAATTAACCGGATTTTCATCTTTATATTGTCCATTTAATAAAGTGCAGTAACCACGAGGTTGCCAGATATGCTTATCTAAACTTTCGGTTGGAGATTTCGCCTCCGAAATCCATCTAACTTGATAATTGATTTTAAGAGCGAAGTCTGGACGGTAATTCGACGACTGTCCCCTCATTCCACCAACTATCAATTTTGTTAAAGATTCTTTGGGACGGATTTGATTATCTTTATATCCCAAATGTTCGAGTAACCGACGCAAAAACACTTGTTCAACATCAGCTTCATTGAGTAAAACATCAAGCCGACAGAATAAATTTTCCTTAATCATTGATTCCTATATTCTTTTTTATATTAAATTTTGAAGTATAAATTCGATTTTAACAAAAAGTTAATGAACCTATTACAGTAATTCAGAATGTTGATTTCACAAAAGCCGAATCGTTCATTTTCACCGCTCGAAATATGTTGAGATTTGAATTGACTTAATCTTTAAAATTCAGCCCGAAAGTATGCGCCAACGCTTTTTCGATTGCCTGCATATCCGGCAGACTTCCGAGTTTTTTGTCAATAAATTTTTCGTGTAGAGTGGCGAGGTTGTCGGCAGCGACGAGCGAATCCGAGATTAGACCGCTTTGCTTGCCGTCTGGCGTGGAAATCTCGATTAAAACGCGGCTCGGATGTGATCTTTTGGATAAGTTGCTGGTAATCATCGCCACGATTATTTGCGGCAGATTCGTTTGCAGGTTGTCGGCTTGGACGATGAGAACGGGACGCTTTTTGGCGGTTTGCAAACTTGAATCGGGAAACAGCGCGAGAATCACGTCGCCGCGTTTATAATTTGTCATACGCATCCATTTCGGGACTGTCCCAATCTTCGGCAAACGTCGCAAACGCGGCTCTTTGTGTTAATGCTTCCGCTTCGCCGATTCCGCGTTCCGCCAATTTAACTTTGCCTTTCTCGCGGCTGATTTTTTCCTCAATCGCTTCCAAAACAAACTCTTCTTTCGGTTGAGAAAAAGAGTTTATCAAGCGCGCGATTTCATCGGGAATGTTTAGCTGAATTGTCGTCATAATCTACCTCTTGTGCCGATTTTATCACGAAAAACAAAATTCGCTGAACAGTTTTCACGAAAGCCGGTTTATTAATTTGCATCGTTAATCAATTTCCATTGCGGCGATGAACGCGAAAATGTTAAGTTTTGTGCTATGAAAAATCTGTTTTGTTTTTGGGCGGGCGCGTTTGTTTTTTTGATGTTGGCGGTTTCGGGGTTTGGGCAGTGGACGAATCGGTATCCGAAGCTGGCGAATGTTTCGCATCACGTTTATCTGGAAGGGTTTAATTTGCCGACGATGAATTCCGGGGCGACTGATCCGGCGGTTTCGTTTGATAATCGAAGGCTCGCTTTTGCGGCTCGCGGGTGGATTTGGGTGATGGATTTGAATTCACGTGAGGCTCGGCGCGTGACGAAAACGGGCGCGGTTGATGCGCGCCCCGCGTGGTCGCCGGACGGGAAACAGATTGCGTTTGTGAGGGATGATTCAAAAGATACGAGCGTTGTTTTGGTTGATTTGGGAAGCGGCAAAGAGCGGGTTTTGGTTGATTCACCCGCGCTCGATCTTGATCCGTGTTTTTCGGCGGATGGGCGGACGGTTTATTACAGTTCGGCGGAAAGCGGCGATTTGGATTTGTGGAGTATTGATGTAACGGGCGGCGCGAAAAAGCGTCTGACGACGGAGCGCGGTCAGGAGATGATGCCGCAGCCTTTTGCCGATAATTCGGGAGTTTTTTATCTGGCGAAAGTTTCGGGAAGTTCCGATACGATTCAGACTTTGAATTTTAAGGATAACGCGAAAAAAGTTTTACGCGACGAAGGCATCGCATCCGAAATGCGTCCCGCGCTGGCGAAGGACGGGAAAAATTACGCGGTCAATCTTCCGATGCAGGATCGGTGGCAGTTGTGGCTGGCGGATTTGAAAGGCAATCCGCCGATTCAGATTGCGGCGAATTCACGTTATCCGCAGATGCCCGCGTGGAGCGCGGACGGCGCGTTTGTTTATTACGCCGAACCTGACGAGGACGAGCGATTTCACGTTTTCCGCATCGCGGCGACGGGCGGAACGGCGGAAAATATCTCGCCGATTTCGTGGAATTGGAACGAGCCGACGAGCCGCGTGATTATCAAAACGCGCAATGCGAATTCAACGGAAAACGCGGCGCGGCTGGTCGTGACGGACGGCGACGGTCATCCGGTTTTGCCCGAAACGGGTTTTGCTCGCTTCGACGGGCAAAACGGGCAGGTTTATTTTTACACGCCGGGCGCGATTGAAATCGAAGTTCCGGCAGGCGAAATTAAAGTGCAGGCGACGCGCGGTTTCGGCAGTGCGGCGGTGACGGCGACGAAGAAAATCCGGGCGAATGAATCGGCAGAAATCTCGCTCGAATTGCCCGCGCCGTTGTGGATTCCCGAAAACGACGGCTGGTTTTCGGCTGATCTGCATTCGCATCTCAATTACGGCGGTCCGTATCTGCTGACACCCGAAGACATCGTGCTTGATATGCGCGGCGAAAATCTCGATTTATCAACGCCGCAGCTTGCCAATCTGCACACGCGCTTTAACGATGTGGAGTGGTGGAACTGGCGGCGCACCGAGCGTCCGTTGATTCATTTCGCGCAGGAAGTCCGCTCGCATTTCCTCGGTCACGTCGGCGTAGTCGGCGCGGATGCGCTCTTTTTTCCGTGGTATAACGGTCCGGGTTATCCGGTTTACAATCAGATTGATCTGCCGAATTCGGAGGTTTTGAAGTTTGCGCGAAATCACGGCGGGATGAATTCGTATGTGCATCCGGTTTCGACGAATAATCCGTTTCCGGCGAACGGCGAGCCGAACGGTTTGCCGCTCGAACTCGTGCCGGACGCGCTGATGGGCGATGTTGATACCATCGAAGTCGCGTGTTTGTGGAGCGACGAAATCGGCACGAGCGAGGCGTGGTATCGGCTGCTGAATTTAGGTTTGCCGATCACGCCGTCGGCGGGCAGCGATACGATGCAAAATTTTTATCGCACAATGCCCATCGGCTCGACGCGCGTTTACGCCAAACCCGACGGCGCGATGAATCTCCAAAATTTTCTCGCGGCGGTTAAAAAAGGTAAGAGTTTTGTCACCAACGGTCCGCTGCTGAAATTTACCGCAAACGGCAAAGAATCAGGCGACGTAATCGCGGCGGCAAAAGGTCAAGCCGTCGAATGGAAAATAGAAGCGATGTCGCCGAATCCAATCGAAAAAGTCGAAATCATCGTCAACGGCAAAGTCGCGTGGAGCGGCAAGGGTTTTGCAGGCGGCAAACAAACTTTTACCGGCAAAATCAACGCGCCCGCCGGCGGCTGGATCGCCGCGCGAATCTATGGCGGCGCGACCAAACCGCCGTTTGCCGACAGCTATCCGTTCGCCCATTCCGCGCCCGTTTGGTTCAATAAAATCGGCAGCTTCGATGCGGCTGCAGCAAAAAATTCAGCGCAGGATTTACTCAGATGGATGGATGTCGCCGAAAAAAGAATGAACCAAGGCTACGAAGGCGCGGCGGTCGCAACCTTGCGAAAAAGATTCGCGGACGCGCGGCGCGTTTTGGAATCGAAAGCGAAATAATGCCAATTCGAGACAGGAAAATCTGCTCCCGAATGAAACGAATCAGTCTTGATCTTTATGATTTATAAAAGGCAGTCACTCCTAATAAAATAACAAGCACTAAAGCGAAGTTTTGTAACATTTTGCTTCGTATTCTGATCTTGTAAAACGGGCAGTTTAGATTTCAAGTAAAAAATTGAGTTAAAAAAAGAGGAGAAAAATCTCCTCTTTTTTACTTGAATTTATTTACTTGAATTTAATTGATTCAAACCTGAATTTATCCTAATGCGCCGAGAATGTCATTTAACAATTTAACCAGTCTGCCTGTCGCATTGCCGTTCCCGTCTAATAATTTAGCCACTTCACATAATAGGTTTCCGAGCAAATTGCCCGAACCCGGAACGGCAGTAATATCGAGATTTACCTGACTCAACTGCACCCGTAAACCTAATAAGTTAAGATCGAGCGGTCCGAGCTGCAAATTCAGAATATCGCAGGAATGCTGTCCGGTTGTAACGGGCATCGTTACGGCTTGATTGATTTGCTTGCCGTTCATTGTGCCTGTCAGCGTTCCCGTTGCCACTACTTTTCCTTTCTGAACGGCAAAACGAGTAACGCTGAATTTGGCATCAGTTAAAGTGCCGGTGGTGTCCGTTAATGAAATGTTTTTTAACGGGTTAGCGGTTTGCGCCGAGACGGTATTTGACGGCGCGACTGCAAATATACCCATAATCATGGCAAGTGCCAGTAAAATAAATTTCTTGTTGTTCATTATTTAGTTCTCCTCGAATTTTTAAAATTTTAACTTCCATATCCCCTGCTCGCATTTCTGCGAGACATCAGAAGACTTTAAAAAACGCACCGATGCGCGTCAGATTTCTTTGAGAGAGTCATGACTGACTAAGCAAAATATATGCCATAACCGTCTGATTGTTACTGTCAGCCAAACAGATAATTTATTAAATCGCTCTTAATCATTGAAAAATCGGAGAAATACTTTTATTCGATTACGCTAACAGCTTTGGGGGCAATACGAATATAAAATTCAAGTGATGAACGGATACGATACAACTTCAAGTGATGAACGGATACGATATAACGCGGCTGGATACATTCAGCCCGAATAAATAGACGTGACGATCCAGGTTGTTTTGAAAGATATGAAAAGATGAGCAGGTTTCAAATATAAAAAAATCACTTCAGTAAAAAAGCCGCCAAATTTGACGGCTTTTTTAGTTCTTACACAGCAAAAAAATTATTCTTCGCCGAGTCTTTCCTGCGCCAGACCGTGAATTTTCATTTCCGCGTCTTCGTCAATTTCTTCGTCGCCTTCAAACCACGCATCTATTTCGCTGACTGAGCGTCCTAGTGCGAGCGCGAGTTCGGCGTTGCTGTCGTCGAAAACTTCCGTTTTAAGCGTTTGCAAAAGTTCTAAAGCGTCCGTATCGGCGTAATCGTTTTCCATTTGTTTTCCCTCCTTGATAAAATTTAGCTTCAAGCTATTATGATACGCGCCGCACGAAACTTTTCAAGCCTTTGTTTTGGAATTTCCTATATTCGCGCTTTCGGTTTTACAAAAAATCAATTCGGCGTAAAAATTACATTCAGAAAAACATTCAGAAAATTCACAGATGAAACTTTCCGTTATTATTCCGACTTTTAATGAAGAACTGACCGTCAGAAAAACGCTCGACGCGCTTTCGCGGCTGATTAATGTTGACGAAATAATCATTGTTGACGGCGGAAGCGATGACGAAACCGTCGAAATCGTCGAAAGTTACCCGCAAAATAAACCGCTCAAACTTATTAAATTGACGGAGGCGAATCGCGGGCGGCAGCTTCACGAAGGCACGAAACACGCGAGCGGCGATATTTTCTGGTTTCTACACGCCGACACGCGCCCGATTCAGGGTTCTGGCAAACAAATAAAATCCTTTATGCGCTTTGATAAAGTAGTCGGCGGAAATTTCGAGATTATTTTCGGCGGCGACAATGCGTGGGCGCGGTTTTTGACGAAACTTTATCCGACTTTGCGCTCCGGCGGAATGATTTACGGCGATTCGGCGATTTTCGTCCGACGCGAAACTTATGAAAAAATTAAAGGTTTTAAGCCTTTGCCGCTGTTTGA
>JALYQJ010000406.1 GCA_030855875.1 Acidobacteriota bacterium | reverse complement strand
TTCCGTCTATGACGGGACGACTTTTATGGAAACCGCGCCTTCCGCCGGAGAAGTCGGTTTCGATTGTTTGCTTGATTTGCGCTGCAATATTATTACTTCGGGAACGGTTGCGCGGAAACAAAATGTTTTGGAAGCTGGAATGTTTGAACTCGAACAGGTTCGCGCTCACGATTTTGTTTTGTGGCTGAAGATGGCGCGAAACGGAACCAGAATCGGTTATAAAAGGAAAACTCTTTTGAAATACCGCGTCCGTCTTGAAAGTCTTTCCGGCAATTCGATTGACCGCGTGGTGCGCGAAATTGACGTTTTCCGCCGCGTCGGAAAAATGTTTGAACTCGATGAAAAGCAGCAATTTATTGTCGAAAAACATCTCGGACGGCTCGAAGCGGATTTGGAAATCGAGCGCGGAAAATCTTTTCTGCTGCAAAAAGAATTCGGCGCGGCGAAAGATTCGTTCGCCAAAGCCAACGAACATCGCCGTTCAAACCGTCTGCGAATTATCATCGGGCTTCTGCAAATCGCGCCGCGACTGACGTTAAAATTTTATCAATCGCGCCGCGCCGGTGAAATCGCCTTCGTCCCGAACGACGAAAAAACAAACTGAATATGTTTTTGAAGTTTTAAGTCCCGCCTTTAGGCGGCAAAACGCTGTCAATCAATCACTCGAAGTTTCAGAAGAAGCCGCCTAAAGGCGGGACTCAAAACGAATAAAGCCAACTCATAAAGGAAACAAAGGATTTGCAAAAATCAACCGCCAAAAATTCAAATCTGATTTACGATGTCGGGATGCACAGAGGTCAGGACACCGATTTCTACCTGAAAAAAGGTTTTCAGGTCATCGGTTTTGAAGCCAATCCCGAAAACGCACGATTTTGCCGCGAAAGATTTGCCGCCGCCGTGGAAACCGGAGATTTGATAATCGTCGAAGGCGCGATAACCGATTTTTCGACGCTTGCCGAAAACCGCGAAACCGTGAAATTTTACCGCAACGAAGATCATTCGCTGTGGGGAAGCACCTGCGGCGATTGGGCGTATCGCAACGAAGTGATGGGAACGTCGAACGAAATTATCGAAGTTGCAGCGATTGATTTTGTGAAATGCGTGGAAAAATACGGCGTTCCGTTTTATCTGAAAGCCGATATTGTCGGTTCGGAAACGGTTTGTCTGAAGGCTCTGCTCGAATTTGAAAACAAACCGGATTATCTTTCGATTCGCTCGGAAAAAGTTATTTTCAGCAAACTCGAAGAAGAATTTAAACTGCTGGAACGCCTTGGTTACGATTGCTTCAAAGCGATTCAGCAGGATTTCATACATTTAAAAGTTCCGGTGCAATTGAACGGCGAAAATCAGCTTTATTCGTTTGAAGAAGGCGGTTCGGGTCCGTTTGCCGAAGAATCGGAAGGCGAATGGCTGCCGAAGGACGAAGTTTTGAGCGATTATAAAAAGATATTCGTTTATTACTGGCTGTTCGGCGATTATTCGTATTTGATTCAAACCGAGAAGGGAAGAAAGTTCATCGCGCAGATGGAAAGAATAGTTCGCCGTCCGCTTCCGGGCTGGTTTGACACGCACGCCCGGCACTCGTCGGTCGTGAAAAAAACCGCGCCGGACGCGCGGCAGACCGAATCGCTGAAGGCGCAGAGCGCGTGGCTTTTGTTCGCCAAAATCGTGGGTTTCGGTTTCAGCTTTCTTTTGCCGCTGCTCATTGTCCGCTATTTGAGCAAGGAAAACGTCGGAGTTTACCGCGAATCTTTTCTCGTGATTGTCAACGCGGTGGCGATTCTGCCGTTCGGATTTTCGATGAGCGCGTATTATTATCTTTCGCGCGGAAAGGAAAAACGCCACGCGGCGATTCTCAATATTTTGCTGTTTAATTTCATCGTCGGCGGTCTGGCTTGTCTTGCGCTTTATCTTTATCCGCAGATGCTCGGCAATCTTTTCCGAAGCGAGGAACTAACGCTTCTTGCGCCGAAAATCGGATTGATAATCTGGATTTGGATGTTTTCGAGTTTTCTGGAAACAGTCGCTATCGCCAACCGGGAAGCGCGTCTGGCAACCGCTTTTATAATTTTCGCGCAATTCAGCAAAACATTTCTGATGGTCGGCGCGGTTCTCTTATTCGGAACTGTCGAATCGTTTATTTACGCCGCGATTATTCAGGGTTTGCTGCAAACCGCGATTTTGCTCGTTTATCTGAACTACAGATTCCCAAAATTCTGGACGGCGTTTCGTCCCGCTTTTTTTCTCGAGCAGATGATTTACGCCGTTCCGTTCGGATTGGCGGGAGTTTTATGGATTCTGCAAAACGATATTCATAATTATTTCGTCGCGTATAAATTTACGTCCGCCGAATTCGCCATTTACGCTTACGGCTGTTTTCAACTGCCTTTAATCGCAATGCTCGCCGAATCGGTAATATCGGTCTTGATTCCGCGAATGAGTGAGCTGCAAGCCGTCGGCGACCGGCAGGAAATGATTCGTCTGACGGCGCGGGCGATGCAAAAACTGGCGTTCTTTTATTTTCCGATTTACGTTTTTCTGATTATCACCGCGCAAACTTTTATCATCACGCTTTTTACGACCGATTATCTAGCAAGTGTGCCGATTTTGATCGTCAATCTGACGCTTTTGCCGTTCGGCATTTTAATCACCGACCCGATTGTTCGCGCTTACAAAGAACTCGGTCGTTTTCTGCTCGTTCTCCGCATTTTTATTCTTGCCGCGTTGATCGCCGTGTTATATTTCGGATTGGAATCGCTCGATATGCTCGGAATGATTACGATTGCGGTCGTTGCCATTTTGATCGAAAAAGCGATTGCCGAAACGGTTATCGTCCGAAAACTCGGCTTCGGACGCAAGGATTTTCATCTTTTGAAAAACGTCGGAAAAACCGCTGTCATTAGTTTGGCGGCGGGCGTTGTCACGTATTTTGTTTACACGAATACGAAAATATATCTGCTCGGAGTCGGCGAACATTTCGCGCAGGAAGCGTTTCACACGACGAAACTGAGCGTTTTGAATTTTGCAGGCGGCAGTCTGACGCTGCTGATTTCCGCGCTCGTATTTACGCCGCTTTATCTTCTCGGCGCGTATTTCTGGGGCGTTATCGAAGAAGACGAAAAACTTCAATTCAAGAATATTCTAAAAAAATTGCGGTCGCTTTTCGGCAGAAAAACCATTCCGAATCCGCAATCGCAAACTCAAAACTGAAATAATAAAAAATTAGTAAAACAGTAAAAAGACAAAATGTGCGGAATCGCCGGTTTCATTTCCAGAGAAAATAACGCGCCTGTCGTCGAACGTGAAATCACGCTCGATAAAATGTGCAAAATCATCACGCATCGCGGACCCGACGAACAGGGCGTTGCGGTCGAAGGTCGCGCCGCGCTCGGAATGCGAAGGCTTTCGATTATTGATATAAAAAGCGGACAGCAGCCGATTTACAACGAAACGGGGACGAAATTTATCGTTTTCAACGGCGAAATCTACAATTTCCGCGAACTGAAAAACGATCTCGAATCGCGCGGACACCGTTTTAAAACCAACTCCGATACGGAAACGATTCTTCACGCTTACGAAGAATACGGCGCGGACTGCGTGTCGCGTCTGCGCGGAATGTTCGCCTTTGCGATTTGGGATAAATCGGATGAAAGTCTTTTCATCGCCAGAGATCGGGTCGGAAAAAAACCGCTTTTTTACGCGGTGACGGATAAGGGAAATTTCGTTTTCGGCTCGGAATTAAAGGTTTTGCTCGCGCACGGCGAAATCTCGAAAGAAATTGATGACGCCGCGCTCGACGCTTATCTGACGTTCGGTTACGTGCCGGAAGAGTTCTGCATTTTCAAATCGGTTAGCAAACTCGAACCCGGACATTTCTTGATTTACAAAAACGACGAAATCAAAACGAAAAAGTATTGGGATTTCGATTATTCGCCGATTGTCGAGGTGAAAAGCGAAGCCGAATACATCGAAGTTTTGCGCGAAAAACTTAAAGAAGCCGTGCGCGTTCGCCTGATTTCCGAAGTTCCACTCGGCGCATTTCTGTCGGGCGGCGTTGATTCTTCGGCGATTGTGGCGATGATGTCGCAGCTTCTCGACCAGCCGGTCAAGACGTTTTCCATCGGTTTCCGCGAAGACAGTTTTAACGAATTGAAATACGCGCGAATCGCTGCGAAACATTACAACACCGAGCATCACGAATTTATCGTTACGCCGGAATTAGTCGAAACGATTGACGAAATCGTCTGGCATTTCGACGAACCTTTTGCCGATCCTTCTTCGCTGCCGACTTATATGGTGGCGAAAATGGCGCGTGATTTCGTTACCGTCGTGCTTTCGGGCGACGGCGGCGACGAGCTTTTCGGCGGCTACACGCGCTACGCGATTGACAGTAAAAAAAGCGGTTTAGGCAAAATTCCGTACTCGATTCGGCGAAATCTTTTGCGTCCTTTAGTCGAAGCTCTACCGCACGGCGCGCGCGGGAAAAATTATCTTTATAACGTGAGTCTCGACGCGACCGACCGTTATATTGACAGCATTTCGCATTTCGGCGATTTGAAAAAGAAAGCCCTTTACGATGCCGCGTTTCGCAGCCGAATGAACGGCGATTTCGGAAAAAGCGCGGACGTTTTTCGCCGCATCGCGGGCGGCGCGTCGTCGGCAAATCAGCTCGACAAACTGCTCTATCTCGACAGCAAAACTTATCTGCCGTCGGATATTTTGACGAAAGTTGACCGGATGACGATGGCGGCATCGCTCGAAGCGCGTGTTCCGCTGCTCGATCACGAACTGATCGAATACGTCCAAAAAATTCCGGCGCAACTTAAATTAAAAGGCACGGAAACGAAATATATCTTTAAAAAAGCGTTGGAAGGCATCGTGCCGAACGAGATTTTATACCGGGAAAAACAGGGTTTCGGCGTTCCGATAAATGAATGGATAAATTTGCAGTTAAAAGACCGAATTTATGAAACGCTTTTGGAAAAAAGAACTCTGGAGCGCGGTTATTTTGAAGCGAAATATATCAAAATACTGCTCGACGAACATCGCAGAAACCGGCGCGATCATTCGTATTCGCTCTGGATTTTATGGATGCTCGAACTCTGGCACCGGCAATTTGTGGATAAATAATTTTACCGTCAATCAGCAAAACTCCGATTAATTTTATGGCTGAAAACAATCTGACAAAATTAAAATCAAATCTGCCGTGGCTGATTCGTTATCCGATGTCGCGGGCGAAAAGTTTTCTCGAACAAACGGCGTTTGAGAAAAAGCACGTAATTTTCACCGTCGCCAATCATTTTGAACCTGCGTGGAGCGAAAACGGTTTGCTTGATTTGGATTCTCAGCGCAGACGACTTGATGAATATCATAAACTTGCGCGGGAAACCGGTGAAGCCGTGCGCGATTCGGACGGCACAAAGTTTCGCCACACGAATTTTTATCCGGCGGAACAATACGACCGCCAAATCCTCGAACAAATGGCGGCGATGCAGGCGGAAGGTTTGGGCGAAGTCGAGATTCATCTTCATCACGGAATTGAAAAACCCGACACGGCGGAAAATCTGCGGAAAAGCCTGATCGAATTTCGTGACGTTTTAGCCGTCGAACACCGATGCCTTTCGCGCTCAAATGGAAAAGGCGAACCGAAATACGCTTTTGTTCACGGCAATCTCGCGCTTGCCAATTCGTGCGGCGGAAAGTTTTGCGGCGTTGACGAAGAAATGCAGATTTTGGCGGAAACAGGCTGCTACGCGGATATGACTCTGCCGTCCGCGCCCGACGAAACGCAGGTTTCGATGTTTAATAAAATTTACGAGTGCGGCTTTCCGCTGACGGAAAAAATGCCGCACCGCGCGGGGAAATCCGTCGCGGTCGGCGGAAAAAATGGAAAACAAACCGAATTGCCACTTATATTTACCGGACCATTAACTTTCAATTGGACGCGGCGCATCAAAGGTTTTCCCGTGCCGCGCATCGAAGACGGTGCGCTGACCGCCAATCAGCCGTCGGATTTAGCCAGATTTAAGCGTTGGACGAACGCGAATATTACGGTTAAAGGACGCTCGGATTGGATTTTCCTCAAACTTTATTGTCACGGATTTTTCGATTACGACCAATCCGCCTGCATCGGCGAAACGGCGCGAAGATTTTTCGGCGAAATCGTTGAAAGCGGCGCGAAAACCGGCGATTACAAAGTGCATTTCGCATCGGCGCGTGAAGCGTTCAATATGGTTTCGGCGGCGATTGACAGCAAAACGGGCGATCCGAACGATTTTAGAAATTACGATTTAAAGGCGATAATGGAAGAAAAGACGTGGGAAAATAACGAAGCGAAAGAATTAAAAACTCAGGAAGAAACGGTTTTATGTCGGTAGAAATAATGTCGAATCCGCTGGAAACAATTAAGAAATTCAAAAACCGCAGTTGGAAGGAAATCCGAACGCGCGGCGAACAGGCTTTTTCCGCCAAAAGCGAGCAAATCGGTTTGAGCGGAAAACTGCCGACCGATGAAGAATTTTGGAAACTGCTCGACAAATCTCAATTTGACACCGCCGAAACTCCGATTTCAGCCGCGAAGATTTACGAAAAATACCGCGAAAACTCAGAATTTAGTTTCTTTCCCTCATTTCGCCAAAAAGAAAAAACGCTTGAAACATTTCGTCGGGTTTTCGGCGAACAAACTGCGCCCGTGACGATTGAAAAAGCCGAAAGAATCATCGAAGGAAGATTCGATTTGTTGGGATTTTCGGATTTGAATTTCGGCGCGGACGTTGACTGGCATCTCGAACCGATTTCCGGCAAACGCTCGCCGATGAAACACTGGAAACAGTTTGACGAACTCGATGCGGACGAAACCGGAGACAAAAAAATCGTCTGGGAACTCAATCGTCACCAACATTTTTTTACGCTCGGCGCAGCTTTTTGGCTGACAAAAGACGAACGCTTCGCCGAAACTTTTGTGCGCCATCTCGAAAGTTGGATGGTGCAGAATCCGCCGGGTATAGGCGTTAATTGGGTGAGCAGTCTGGAAATCGCTTTTCGCGCGATGAGCTGGATTTGGGCGTTTAATTTTTTCAAAGATTCGCAAGTTGTTACGCCAAAAATCTTTTGTAAAGCTCTCAAATATCTCTATCTGCACGGTCGCCACATCGAAAAACATCTTTCGACTTATTACAGCCCGAACACGCATCTGACGGGCGAAGCTCTCGGTCTTTATTATCTCGGAACGCAGTTGCCGTTTTTAAATCGGGCAAATCACTGGCGCAAAACCGGCGAAGAAATTCTGCTCGGCGAAATCGAAAGGCAAATCCGAAATGACGGCGTTTATTTTGAGCAGACGACGTGGTATCAGCGTTACACGGCTGATTTTTACGCGCATTTTCTGATTTTGAAAACGCTCGGCGGCGAAAACGAAATTGGCACAGAAACGGCGGAAAACATTGAAAACCGTTTGCCGTCCGCGCTCGATTTTTTAATGTATATCACCCGACCGGACGGCACGACTCCGATTATCGGCGACGATGACGGCGGGCGAATGCTGCCGCTGGCAAACGCGAAATCCGACGATTTTCGCGGAACTCTCGCCGTCGGTGCGGTTCTTTTCGAGCGCGGCGATTATAAATTCGTCGCCGGAGAAGTTTCCGAAGAAATCGTCTGGCTGCTCGGATTCGAAGGCGTTGAAGCGTTTCAAAATTTACCGGCGAACAAACCCGAAAAAAATTCTTATGCTTTTGAAACGGGCGGTTATTTCGTGATGCGCGACGGCTGGGCGGACACGGATAATTATCTTTTGATTGACTGCGGCGAAGTCGGTGCGCTTTCCGGCGGACACGGACACGCCGACACGCTCGCCGTCAATCTCGCGTTGCAGGGCAAAACGCTTCTGGCTGATTCGGGAACTTACACTTATCACGAATCCGGCGAACAGCGCGATTATTACCGTTCTACGCAGGCGCACAATACTTTGATGATTGACGGAAAATCTTCGTCGGAACCGGCGGAAAAATTCTCTTGGAAAACAAAAGCCGAGCCGCAAGTTTCAAAGTGGATTTCAGAACAGCGGTTCGATTTTTTTCAAGGTTCGCACGACGGGTATCAGCGCGATTCCGACGCGCCCGCCATTCATCAAAGAAGCGTTTTATTTCTAAAAAACGATTATTGGATCGTGCGCGATTACGTCGAGACCGCCTCAAGACACGATTACGCGCTGAATTTTCATTTTGACGGCGCGGTAAATCCAAATATCGAAGACGCGCTGAACGGCGGTTTGTGCGTCGGCGAATCCGCGTCCGAGACGAATTCCGGTTTCCGGCTTTTCACGTTCGGCGATAACGGCGGCTGGCAGAAAAATGACGGATGGATTTCCAAAAACTACGGGAAAAAGATTTATTCGCCATTTCTGCGTTTCGCGTCGCAAGGCGTTGGAGCGCAGGAATTTTTCACGTTCGTTCTGCCGTCGGAGAGGGGTTTTGAAAAACCGGAGGTTTACGAAACGAGCGTCGCGGGCGGACGCGCTTTTGTCATAAAATATCGGGATTATTCGGATTTGCTCGTATTCGCCGATTCAAACGAAGGTATTATTCGCACGGAATTTTTCAACACGAATTTTCGCTTTCTGTGGGCGCGAATGAGCGCGGGCGAATCGTTGCCGGAAGAATTCGTAATGGTCGGCGGAACGCATTTCACGCTCGGCAGCCGCGATGTCATCGTTCAGCCGAACGAACTCGAATTCGCCGTCGCGCGTCGTTTCGGCAATAAACTAAATGTCCGCACCAACGAAAGCCTTTTCAGCGTTTCGATTACGCAAAAAACTTCCTCGACGTATATTTTGAAAAACTCCGAACAATCTTAAAGGGATTCGGAATTTAGGATTCAAGATTCAGGATTATGAAAAAAATCCTAAATCCTGAATCTTGAATCCTAAATCTATGAAAAACGTCCTTCAATTCATCGGCAGCTTTCATCAGGGCGGCTCGGAGCGGCAAGCCGTTCAATTAACGCGGCTTCTGCGCGAAGACGAAACTTATAATATTTATGCCGCGACGTTGAATAAAGAAGGCGTTTTGCTCGGCGAAATCGAAAGTTTGGACTTGCCGGAAATTCCCGAATTCAAATTAAAATCGTTTTACGATGCTAATTTTCTGTTTCAGATGAAAAAATGCGTCAAGTTTTTGCGTGACAATAACATTGAAATCGTTCACACGCACGATTTTTACACGAATCTTTTCGGCATTGCGGCAGCGCGTCTGGCGAATGTAAAATGCAAAATCGCGTCAAAGCGCGAAACATCAGCTGTTCGTTCAAAGGCGCAGAAAATCATCGAAAAACAAGTTTTCAAAACGGCGAATCGAATCGTCGCCAACTCGGAAGCCGTGAAAAAGTATCTGATAAATGAAAACGTCGCGGCTGATAAAATCAACGTGATTTATAACGGCTTGGATATGGAGCGATTAACGCCGATGGAAACGAATCGAATAAAAATCCGCGAAAGTATGGATTTGCCGATTGATGAAAATATAAAATTTATTACGCTCGTCGCCAATTTGCGGCACGAAGTGAAAAATCAGCCGATGTTTTTGCGAGCGGCACAAAAAGTTTTACGAAAATTTCCAAAAACGCATTTCGTTCTCGCGGGCGAAGGCGAGTTGAAAACGAATCTGGAAAACTTAGCGAGGAAATTAGAAATTGAAAAAAATACGCATTTCATCGGTCGCTGCACACATATTCCCGAATTGCTTTCGATTAGTTACGTCTGCGTTTTGACGAGTTTCGCCGAAGGTTTTTCCAATTCGATTCTCGAATATATGTCGGCGGGAAAACCCGTCGTCGCAACCGAAGTCGGCGGCGCGGCGGAAGCGATTATCGAAAACGAAACGGGGTTTTTGATTAAATCGGACGACGACGAAGCGATGGCAAATCGTTTGACTGAATTGCTCGAAAACGAAGAAAAAGCCGTGCGATTCGGTGAAAAAGCGAAACGAATCGTCAAAGAAAAATTCTCGATGCGAAATCAGCTCGATAAAACCTTGGAACTATACGGCATTTGCGAGTATGATAGATAAAGTTCGGCGCACAGTCGAAACTTTGTTTTTGAAATAATATCGCTGAGTAAAACATAAAAAACGGCGCACTCGATGCGCTCCTGCCTTTTAATCTTCTGGAAATCATACAAAATAATTATGAAACAAGTTATTCGTCGAGGTCTGAAAGAAATTATCGTTGATGAAGTCGCCGATCCGCAGGTTACTTCCAATCACGTTCTCGTCAGACCTTTTTATTCACTCATCAGTCCGGGAACCGAAACCGCCGACATTCACACCGACAGCATCGTCAAAGAAGTCGCCGATAATCCTTCGCATCTGCAAACCGTGTGGAATGTGATGATGAAAACCGATCCGGTTTCTACATTTAACGAAGTCCGCGCGAAATTTAAGGATTACGCGGTTTTAGGTTATTCGGGCGCGGGAATCGTCATAGACAAAGACGAAAAAGTCACCGATTTAAACATCGGTCAGCGCGTCGCTTACGGCGGCGAAGGCACGGGACACGGCGAAACGATAAATGTCGGGCGTAATTTAATTGCACGTGTGCCGGACGCGGTTTCGTTTCAGGAAGCGTGTTTTACAACGCTCGGCGCGATTGCGATGAATTCCGTGCGTCTTTCTGAAATCAACATCGGCGAAACGGTTGCGGTCGTCGGTTTGGGTTTGGTCGGGCAATTAGTCGCGCAGCTCGTTCGCTGTCAGGGCGGCGTGGTGATTGCGATTGATCTGGATGCAAAGCGCGTCGAAATGGCGAAAGAAACCGGCGCGGATTTCGGTTTGAACGCTTCAGAAACGGTCGTGCAGGAAGTGAAGGCTTTAACAAATGGACGCGGCGCGGACTGCGTGATCGTCGCGGCGGCTTCCGCTTCGCCGAAACCTTTGCAGCAGGGCGTTTCGATGTGCGCGGATCGCGGGCGCGTCGTAATGGTCGGCGCGTGTCCGATTGAGATTCCGCGAGCCGAAATGTATGTCAAGGAACTCAAATTTTTGATTTCACGCGCTTACGGTCCGGGAAGTTACGATCCGGCATATGAAAAACAGGGAATTGATTACCCGATTTCTTACGTGCGCTGGACGGAAAATCGCAATATGGAAGAATTTTTGCGTTTGATGGCAGTCGGAAAAGTGACGGTCAAACCTTTGATTTCACACGAATTCGCTTTGGAAAACGCGCCGCAGGCATACGAAACGATTATGAACGGCAACGGCGGCGGAAGTCTCGCGGTCGTTTTGAAATACCCGATCAACGATTCGTTTGACGCTATTGAATCTTACAAACCGAATCGCAAAATCGTCGTTAATTCTCAGCCGATTAACAAAGGCGAGATAAAATTCGCTCTCGTCGGCGCGGGAAATTTGGCGAAATGGGCGCATCTTCCGGCGATTGGCAAAATTGCGGGCGCGAAACTTCACGCCGTTCATTCCAACAGCGGCGCGCGCGGAAAATCTTACGCGATGCGTTTCGGCGCGAATTACGCGAGTTCCGATTACGAAGAAATCTTGAACGACAAAGACGTTGACGCGATTTTGATTGCGAGCCGCCACAAAGATCACGCGAAACAGGCGGTTGACGCGCTCGAAGCCGGAAAGCACGTTTTTATCGAAAAACCGATGGCGATTACGATTGAAGAATGCCAAAAAATTTATCGCGCCGTCGAAACGAGCGGCAAGCGTTTGATGGTCGGATTCAATCGCCGTTTCGCGCCTTATTACGTCGAGATGAAAAACAATCTAAAAGGTCGCACTTCGCCGATGGTCGTTTCGTGCCGGATGAATTCGCCGGGCATCGAAAACGGCTGGGCGGCGGAAGCGTCGCAGGGCGGCGTTGTTTTGGGCGAAGGCTGTCATTTCGTTGATTTGATGTATTGGCTGACCGAAAGCGAGCCGGTTTCGGTTTCGGCGTATAATTTCGGCGATCACAATATCGCGGCGAGCTTAAAATTCGCTGACGGTTCAATCGGAAATTTTATCTACACGGTTGTCGGCAGCGAATCTTCGGGCGGCGAAATGGTTGAGGTCTTCGCGCCGGGCGTAAGCGTTTTGAGCGAAGATTTCAAACGTCTGGTCGTCAAGCGAAAAAAACGAGACGGACGCTCGAAAATCTTCGCCGCGAAAGGTTATCAGGAACAGTTGGAGTCTTTCGTCAACAGCCTGAAAAGCGGCGGCGAAACGGCTGTTACCGCAATTGACGGAACACGCGCCACGCTCGGTTGTCTGCTGATGCTCGAATCGGCTCGAACCGGCGAAGCCCGTGAGTTTAATCTCGATGACATTCTTAAATAGTGAGCAGTAAGCGGTGAGCAGTAAGCAGTAAAGACTGAAGTTTAATCTTTCCTGACTTCTTATTTTCTGCTCACTGCTCACCGCTCACTTCCGAAAAGATGAACGTTTTACAACTCGGACCATATCCGCCGCCCGAAGGCGGAATCAGCCGAAATTACCTGGCGATTCGGGATGAATTGCGGCGCGTCGGACACAAATGTTCGGTCATCGCCATTGCCAAAAGCAGCGCGGTTATCAATGAACCGGACGTTTATCATCCGCGAAATCCGCTTGAACTAATAAAACTGCTTCGTAAACTCGATTATGACATTCTGCATCTGCACATCGGCGGCGCGATTCCGCCGCGCGTTCTCGGTTTGATGTGGGTTTGCGGCGTTTTAGCGAAAGGGAAAAATGTTTTGACACTGCATTCGGGCGGTTACGCGGTTGATAATATTGAAAAAGCGAAACATACTTCGACAGCCGGTTTCGTTTTCAGGCTTTATCGGAAAATCATCGGTGTAAATCCTTTGATGCTCGAATTATTTGAAAAATTCGGCGTGAAAAAAGACCGCGCACATTTGATCTATCCGTTCATTCTCAAAAACCCGGATGCAAAAGTCGAAATTCCCGGAAAATTAAAAGAGTTTGCCGAAAATCATCAGCCGTTTTTGCTGACGGTCTGCCTTTTAGAAGACACATACGATTTATTTATGCAGATTGACGCGATGGAAAAAGTTCTCGAACGATTGCCGAACGCCGGTTTGATGATAATCGGTTCGGGCAGTCTTGAAGCTGAACTGAAAGCCGCCATCGCCGGAAAATCGTATAAAAACCGCGTGTTTTTGACCGGCGACGTGCCGCATCCGGTCGTGCTTCATTTGATCGGCAAAGCCGACGTTCTGCTTCGCACGACGCTTTTTGACGGCGACGCGATTGCCGTGCGCGAGGCTTTATTTTTGGGAACGCCGGTCATCGCCACCGACAATAAAATGCGTCCCGAAGGAGTTAAATTAATTCCGATGCACGACGCAAAATCTTTGGTCGAAAAAATCGAAATTCTGGCGAAACGTGAGAACACTGCAAAAATCAACAATCCCGACGATTGCAGCAATATTACCGAAGTTTTAAAGGTTTACAATGAAATCGTAACGGCTAAAAATTGATAAAATGAACGAGCGGAAAATGAAAATCGTAATTCTCACGCACGGCGGCGTAAATCGTTTGCTCGAACTTCTTTCCGCGTCTGAAAACGTAGAAATCGCGGGCGTGTTTGTCGAAACCGTTACCGAGCCGCAGCGAAGTTTTAAGCAAAAAATCGAGCGTTCGATAAAATATGACGGATATTCGGCGACGTTGAAAAAGTTTTCGGCGAAATTGTTCGGCAACGAAACTTCCGGCGCAGAAGAATCGAAAACGGTTCGGGAAAAGCAGAATGAACTGGAAAAATATGCCAATGAAAGAAATATTCCGTTTTATAAAGTCGAAAATTATCACTCGGAAGACGCGATAAATTTATTGAAAAACGCGGACGCGGATTTGGGAATTCTCTACGGCACGAACATCGTCAAAGAAACGGTTTTTTCGGTTCCGAAACTCGGCTCAGTCAATATTCATCAGGGACTCGCGCCGCTTTATCGCGGCGGTCCGACGGTTTTTTGGGAACTTTTCAACGATGAAAAAGAGGTCGGAATCACCGTGCATTTCGTCGCGTCGAAAGTTGATACGGGCGATATTGTTCTGCAAAAAACCGTGCCGCTTGAATATGATTTTTCTCGTTATAATCTCGATTACGAAAGTTTTTTAAGCGACTTTCGCGGCGAACTGAAAGAACCTGCGGCGCAGCTTTTGGCGAAAGCAACAAATTTGATAGCAAGCGGCAAAGAGCAGAGAATAAAGCAAGATACGAGCGTCGGGAGACGCTATCGTCTGCCAACGAAAACTGAAAAAGACGCGCTTTTACGAGTATTGAAAAAGCGGAAAATTTTTTACGAAGCGACAATTGAAAAAAGTAAAGCCAATTCTTTCCAAACTTGAACTTTGAATTTCTCGTGAAAAAAACTCTACTTAAAACAATCTACAATTTCGGCGGCTTCGCTCCGTTTCATCGGGCGAATCGCGGACAACTGCTTGTTTTGATGTATCATCGCTTCAGCCGCGAGCCGCATCCGTATAAGATTTCAGGCGGAGAATTTGCCGCGCACCTCGAATATCTTTCAAAACACAATCGCGTTTTGTCCTTGTCCGAAGCGGTTAATTGTTTGAAAAACGAAAAACCGCTGCCGCCGAACGCCGCTGTTATTACGATTGATGACGGTTATGCCGATGCTTACGAAACGGCTTTTCCGGTTTTGAAAAAATACGAAATGCCCGCGATTGTTTACGCCGTTACCGATTTTTTAGACGAAAAATGCTGGCTTTGGACGGATTTAATGCGTTATATTTTGTTTGAAACGAAAGCCGAAAACTTAAATGTCGAGTTTGAAAACGGCGAAAAGATCGAGGCGAAATTAAACGGCGAAAACAACAAATTAGAACTCGCCGCCCGCGTCAACCGGCGGCTAAAACTTCTGCCGGACGAGCGCAAGAATTTGAAAATAAAGGAAATCGCCGAAAATTTGAACGTGAAAATTCCCGAATTTCCGACCCGCGAATACGCGCCGATAACTTGGACTCAAGCCGCTGAAATGGACGCGAACGCTGTGAATATCGAGTCGCACACGGTTTCCCATCCGATTTTGACAAATATCGAACAGACGCGGCTCGATGAAGAATTAATCAATTCAAAGCGGCGTTTGGAAGAAAAACTGAATCGCAAAATCGAACATTTTTGCTATCCGAACGGAAACTTGAACACGAATGTGCGGCAATCGGTCGAAAAAGCCGGTTACATTTCGGCGGTGACGACCGATTACGGATTCAACGGCAAAGGGGCGAATCAATTCGCTTTAAACCGGATTGATTCCGCTTCGCCGATTGAAAAATTCGCCCAGAGCGCGAGCGGTTTTGAAGCGTTCAGAAAAAAGTTCTGAGTCCCGCCTTCAGGCGGCAAAGTTGTCATCGTAATTTTCAAAAATCAACGAAAATCCTGCTAAAGCAGAAACTCAAAACTCAAAAATAAATATGTGCGGAATAAACGGAATAGCTTTTGCAAGTTGTTCAAAAAGACAAATCAACCGGGAAACAATTGTGCGAATGCGCGATTGCGTGACGCATCGCGGACCGGACGGCGAAGGCTTATTTATTGACGAGCGCATCGGTTTGGGACATCGCCGCCTTTCAATCGTTGACGTTTCGCACGGCGCACAGCCGATGTTCAATGAAGACGGTTCAAAAGTTATCGTTTACAACGGCGAAGTTTACAATCACGCCGATTTCCGCCGCGAATTAGAAGCAAAAGGTCACGTTTATCAAACTCATTGCGACACGGAAACGATTCTGCATCTTTACGAAGAATACGGAACGGAATGCGTCGAAAAACTGCGCGGAATGTTCGCGTTTGCGATTTGGGATCGGCGCGAAAAAACGCTTTTTATCGCCCGCGACCGCTTGGGCGTAAAACCGCTTTATTATGTTTATGACGAACAGGGAAATTTATTTTTCGGCTCGGAAATCAAAACTCTGCTCGAAGCCGGCGCGATCAAACCGGAAATAAATTACAACGCTTTGCCCGACCAACTCGCCAATCACGGAACTTCCGGCGACGAAACGCTTTATCGCAATGTGAAGCGGCTTTTGCCCGGACATTTCTTGATTTGGAAAGACGGCGTTTTAAAAATCGAAAAGTTTTGGGATGTTTCCTTCAAGCCGAAACACGAGGAAAAATCCGACACGGAATTTGTCGAAGAATGGCGCGAACTTTTTAAAAAATCGGTCGAATTGCGTTTGATGGCTGATGTTCCGCTCGGAATGTTTTTGTCGGGCGGAATTGATTCGAGCGCAATTTGCGCGATAATGGCTAAAATGATTGACGCTCCCGTCAAGACTTTTTCCATCGGATTTAAAGAGCGCGAAGCGAACGAATTTGAATACGCCCGAATCGTTTCAAAAGCCTTTAAAACCGAGCATCACGAAATCACGATCACGCCCGAACAGTTTTTTGCGGAACTTCCGAATCTCGTCTGGCACGAAGACGAACCGATTGGTTTTATCGCGTCCGTGCCGCTTTATTTCGTTTCAAAGCTCGCACAAAAGCACGTCAAAGTCGTGCTGACGGGCGAAGGCGCGGACGAGATTCTCGCCGGTTACGGGCGTTATGCAAAGGCTTTGCAGTTGATAAATTACGGCGAAAAGTATGAATCTTTAACGCCTTCGTTTTTGCGTTCGGCGGTTAAATCCGGCGTTTCGAGTTTGCCGAATTCGTTCAGCAAAAAACTCGACCGAACATTTCTTTCGCGTTCATCGGACATCGAAAATCTGTTTTTCGACAATTTTTCGGTTTTCCCGAAAGCGATGCAGGATAAGCTGTTTTCAAACAACACAAAGTCGCAAATCGCCGAAAAAAATCCATATCATTTTCAAAACAAATGGATCGCCGAATCGGACGCGAAAGACACGCTCGACAAACTGCTCTACGCCGACACGAAAACATATCTGCACGAGCTTTTGATGAAGCAGGATCAAATGTCTATGGCGGCTTCGATTGAATCGCGCGTTCCTTTTTTAGATCACAAACTCGTCGAGTTTACGGCAAAAATGCCCGAAAAAATGAAGTTGCGCGGACGGACGACGAAATGGATTTTGCGCGAAGCGATGCGCGAAATTTTGCCGCCGGAGATTTTGACGCGCTCGAAAATGGGTTTTCCCGTTCCGGTCGGCAATTGGTTCAGGAACGAATACAAACATATTATCGAAGAATATGTGACGAGCGAACGCGCATTGAATCGCGGAATCTTCGAGCCGAATTTCGTGCGTGAATTAGTCGGAAAACACAACGCGGGCGAAAATCACGATGAAAGATTGTGGTTTCTGGTCAATTTTGAAATTTGGCAGCGAAGATTTTTTGACGGCGAAACATCAAAAGAAAAGGAATCGGAGTTTGCCGAAATGGCAGATGTTTTATAAAAAATGTCGGGAGATAATTATGGAATTGAAATTAACAAGTGTTTTTCGTAAAGTGCCGGAAGGCTATATCGCTTTTGTCGAAGAGCTTCCGGGAGCGAATACGCAGGGCGCGACGCTCGAAGAAGCGCGTGAAAATTTAAAGGAAGCTGTCGAACTCGTTTTGGAGGCGAATAGGATTTTAGCCGAAGAAGAATTAACGGAAAAAGATTTGATTCGGGAAACGATGACGCTGAAAGCTGCATGAACTGCGCGATTTGATTCGACATCTTGAAAAATACGGCTGCGAACTGCTCAGAGTAGGCGGAAATCACAGCGTTTTCGTCAATCGCAAAGCGAGAAAATCAACCGCCGTTCCGCGACATCAGGAAATCAACGATTACCTCGCCGTTAAAATCTGCAAAGATTTAGAAATTCCAAAACCGTAAAATTATGTTAGTTGCAGAAACCGAAAAGAGAAAAATCCAAAAAACTTCCGACGTGCTTCGCGGGCGCGATATTTTGTGTTTCAGTCACGATTGGACGGGCGATCCGCTGTCGAAAACTCATCTGATGCGCGTTTTGTCGAAAGAAAACCGCATCTTGTGGATCAACGCGATTGCCAACCGGATGCCGACCGCATCGTCAAAAGACGTTTCGCGCATCTTTAAGAAATTAAAGAGCTTTACCGAGCCGGTGCGGGAAGTCGAGCCGAATATTCACGTTTTGAATCCGCTGGCGATTCCGGCTTACGGCAATGAAGCCGTCAGAAAATTTAATCAAACTTTTCTGCTTTCGCAGGTCAAAAAAGCGATGCGGAAATTGAAATTTAAAAATCCGCTGAATATGGTTTTTAATCCCGCCGCCGGACTTCTTGCGGGAAAATTGGGCGAAAGCGAACTGGTTTATTACTGCGTTGACGAATACACGGCGTTTACCGGCGCGGCGAAAGGTTTGCGCGAAATCGAGGAAGATTTATTTAGAAAAGCGGATTTGGTGATCGTTTCGGCGGAAAAACTGCTGGAAAATAAAAAGCAATACAACAAAAATACGTTTATCATCCGTCACGGCACGGATTGGCGGCATTTTCGCACGGCTTTAGATGCAAATACGAAAATTCCCGATGAAATTGCGAATTTGCCGAAGCCCATAATCGGTTTTCACGGTCTTTTGGCGGATTGGGTTGATTACGAATTGATAAAAAAAACGGCGGAACATTTTCCAAACGGTTCAATCGTTTTAATCGGCAAAATCGCGGTTGATGCGGAAAAGAAAATAAAAATTTTGGACGATGTGCCGAACATTCATTTTCTTGGTCGCAAACCTTACGCCGAGCTTCCGGCTTACTGCAAAGGCTTCGATGTCGCGCTTAATCCGTTTGAAATCAGCGAGTTGACATTGGCAGCAAATCCTTTAAAAGTGCGTGAATATCTGGCGGCGGGACTCACGACAATTTCGACCGATATTCCCGAAGTGCGAATTTTGAGAGATTGTCTGGTCGGAGAAAATCACGCGGATTTTATCGCAAAAATCGAATACGCGCTGTCGAACCCGAAACCGCGCGAAGATATTTCCGACAATATTAAACACGAAAGCTGGGACGCTAAGATTAATGAATTGAAAGACATTATGAGCAAACTCGATATTCATAAACGCGCCCAGACTGTTTAATTTCCTTCCGCGTAAAAATCTTGCAAAAATGAATCGTCGGTTTAAAATCTTAATCATTTGCCTCACCTTAATTTTCGGCTGGGCTTTAGTCGCGCCTTTTTTAGCCGAAAGTTTGATCGTTGAAAAACCTCTGGAAAAAGCCGACGCGATTTTGGTTCTCGGCGGTTCTTCCGTTTACATCGAGCGAACGCGAAAGGCGGCGGAAATTTATAAATCGGGTGTTGCGCCGGTAATTTTTTTGACCGACGACGGCGAACGCGGCGGCTGGTCGCGGATTGAAAAAAGAAATCCGGCGTATGTCGAATTGGCGCAGAGAAATTTGATTTCCGAAGGCGTTCCCGCCGCCGCAATTGTAATTTTACAGCCGAAAGGTTCGGGAACGATTTACGAAGCGCAAACCACGGCGGAGAAAGCACAGGCGGAAAATCTGCAACGGGTTTTGATTGTCACTTCGGCTTATCACACGCGCCGCGCTTTGTGGACGTTTGAAAATATTTTTGCCGAAAGTAATGTAAAGACCGAATTGGGAATCGCCGCGCCGCCGACCGGCGAGCAAACTCCGCCGCCGATGTTCTGGTGGCTCAGTCCGAACGGTTGGAAAACGGTTGCCGGAGAATATGTGAAATTTCCGGTTTATTGGCTGTATTATTAAACGAAAATATCTTAACTTGAGGTTAAAATGGCTATTGCAACTGCACAAATGGATGAAATCGCTCAACAACACGAAAAAGAAGTTTTATCCGGCGAAAGATTTGAATTCGGTAAAAATTGGAGCGCGTTTCTCGAAGTTTTAGACGAAGACCGCATTTTAAAGGCGGAAGAATCTTTGCGCGAAATGCTCGAAACCGACACGCTTTCCGGCAAAACCTTTCTCGACATCGGTTCGGGAAGCGGGCTGTTTTCGCTAGCGGCGCGGCGTTTGGGCGCGAAGGTTTTCTCGTTCGATTTCGACTCGCATTCCTACGCCTGCACAAAGGAATTAAAAAGACGCTATTTCGCCGAAGACGAAAACTGGCAAGTCGAACAAGGTTCGGCTTTGGACGCGAATTACGTCGAATCGCTCGGAAAATTCGACATCGTTTATTCGTGGGGTGTTTTGCATCACACGGGCGAGATGTGGAAAGGTCTGGAAAATGCGAGTCTGCCGGTCGCCGATGGCGGCAAACTTTTTATCGCTATTTATAACGATACGGGAAGTCAGGCGGAGCGTTGGAAATGGATCAAAAAAACTTACTGCAAACTGCCCGCGCTGCTGAAAACGCCGTTCGCCGTTTTAGCGATTGCGCCCGACGAAGGCAAGCGTTTTCTGCATTTTACGGCGAAAGGGAAACCGCTCGATTATGCGCGTTACTGGACGAATTACCGCAGCGGACGCGGAATGAACCGCTGGCGCGATATTATTGATTGGGTCGGCGGTTACCCGTATGAAGTCGCCACGCCGGACGAAATTTTCGATTTTTACAAAGCAAAAAACTTTCGTTTGATAAAATTAAAAACCGGCGGTGTTGGGCTTGGCTGTAATGAATTTGTTTTTGAAAAAGTAAGTTAGAAAAAGAAAGTTAAATGAAAAGACTCGAAAAACCGAAATGGCAGAAAGAGCGCGAGAATAAGAAAAAATTCTGGCTCGCGCTCGTCGGCGTTTCTTTGCTCGTGCCGCTCGTCATCGGTTTAATCTTCGGTTTGAAAAATTTCGCGTTCGGCGAACCGTTTTCCGTCGAAGCAGGGACGATTGTCGTTAAAGCGGGCGGCGATTTTCAAGCCGCGCTCGTTCGCGCCAAATCCGGCGATACGATTATGCTGCAAGCCGGAGCGACGTTTAAGGGAAATTTTGTTTTGCCGAAAAAAACGGGAAACGAATTTATTACGATTCGGACTTCCGCAAATGATTCGCAGATTCCGCCCGCCGACACCAGAATTGATCCGAAAAAATACGCCCACGTGTTGCCGAAACTCGTTTCCGCGACGGGCGATCCGGTCGTCACGGCGATCAACGGAGCGCATCATTACCGTTTCGTCGGCGTGGAATTTTCCGTCAGCCGACCGGAAGAAAACGTCTGGAAACTGATAACTATCGGCGACGACGAGCAGAATAATCTCGAACAAGTTCCGCATAACATTCAATTCGACCGCTGTTACGTTCACGCGCATTTGCAGCAAACCGGAAAGGTTCGGAGCGGTTTGTCAATCAACGGCAAAAACATCGAAATCATCAATTCGCACATTTCGGATTTCCGTCTGACCGACGACGAAGGACACGCGATTGTCGCTTGGAACGCGCCCGGACCTTTTCGCATCATCAATAATTACATCGAAGCGTCGGGCATCGGCGTTCTTTTCGGCGGCGCGACGGCTCACAAAGGAATGAATCCGGCGGATTTGGAGTTTCGGCGCAATCACGTCACGAAAAAACCGGAATGGCGCGGCAAATACGCGGTCAAAAATCTTTTTGAATTAAAGGATATGCGCCGCGCCGTGATCGAAGAAAATGTTTTTGAAAATAATTGGGCTTCGGCGCAGGACGGAACGGCGATTCTTTTTACGCCCGCGAGCTTTCAATCGGGACCGGATGCGCGAATCGAAGACATCGTTTTTCGTTCAAACATCGTGCGAAAAACCGGCAACGCGGTAACGATGACCGGCACTGATTACGGCGACCCGAAATATCCGAATATTCCCGTGCAAAACCGCAATGTGCGTTTCGAGAATAATTTATTCGCGGAAATTGGCGGAAAATGGGGCGACAAAAGCGCGGGCAGATTTTTGCTTTTGACGAGCGGCGCAGGACCTGACAATTTAACTTTTGACCACAACACGATCCAAAACAGCGGAACTTTGATAATGCTCGACGGTGCGCCGCTGAAGAATTTCGTTTTTACGAACAACATCGGCAATCACAACGAATACGGAATAATCGGAGTCGGAAAAGCCGGCGGCGGAACCGGAAGCGTCGCGCTCAAGGCTTATACAAACGGTCTGACGTTTAGAAAAAACGTGATAATCGGAGCGGACGCTGCGCGTTTTCCGGCGGACAATTTTTATCAGCCGCGCTTGAGCGAAGCCTCCGCCTACAAAAACAGAGCGACGGACGGCAAAGATTTAGGCTGTGATTTGAATGCGCTGGCGGCGATGGAAAAGAAAGTGATTGCGGGCATTATGTAAGAATAAAACATTAGCCACAAAAAGGCACAAAAATCGCAAAAGGAAGAATTAAAATTTCAATCTTTTTTGCGATTTTTGTGCCTTTTTGTGGCTATCAAATATTATCTTGAACGCTATAATTTCTCGTAGATTTTATACGCCGCGTTTTCGTAAACCAATTTATATTCATCCTGCAAAAGACGCGGAAAATAATCGTAAAATGCGGGAAAAAATTCTTTTGATTCTTCCCACGAAGAGTGAACCGCGCTGTCATAAACGATAAATCGCGGACGCTTTCCGGTGTAAAATCCGAAACGTCCGTCGTCAACCAGATTATCAGGAAAGTTTAGACCGAAACCGAAATCCGAACTCGCCATAATCACGTCTTTTTCGCCCGCGTTTTGTTTCAGGTAATTAACGGTCGGCTGATAAAAATTTCCGTAAGTGTTCTGCCTGATTCGCAAAGCCATTCCGCCGATTTGCAGGGCGAGAAAAAGACAGATTCCTAAAATCGTAACCGGAACGGGAACGAATCGTTTTTCCAAAAGCCAATTGATAAAAATCGCCAGCAGAGCCGAATAAAACGGCACGATATGAATCAGATACGGCGTTTGTTTTTGCCCGTCAATCAACGCCATCACGACGAAATAAATCGCCGTCGTTATCAATAAAGCACGGAAATTTCGATTTTGCCGTAGTGACTTTGTAAAAATCACGCCCAATACACCGACTATGTAACCTAAAAGAATCAAGCCTTTTAGATAAATCGGTCCCGAATGACCGCCGGAATTTGCTGCAAGTCCAAAAGCGTGCGGATATTTTTCGGTGAATTCACGTATAAAACTGCCGAGCGGCGAACTGACACCTTTCATTCTGCCGCTCATCAGCGCGTTGTCAATAAACTGGTCTTTAAACGCGGCGTAATCCTGAAAAATCCAAATTCCGAAAGCTGTTCCGCCGATGATATAAGGAACGAGCGCGGCGGCGATATGTTGAAAACGCAAACGGCGGAAATCAAAATAAAATGTCAAAAACAACAAACCGCAAAAAGCCAAAATGCCGTTCGGATGCGTCAAACCGGAAAGAACGACAAATGTTTGGCTGAGAAAAACTGCAAATAAAAGATTTCGCGCGCGCAAAAGCAAAAATGCGGCGATGCCGATGAAACCGAGCGACGCGCTCATCATATCCATTCGTCCGGCGGCAGAAGTGTCGAGAACCGTATAATCGCAGGCGAGCAGAATCAAACACAAAAGCGCGGCTTTTTTATCGCCGGAGAG
>JALYQJ010000394.1 GCA_030855875.1 Acidobacteriota bacterium | reverse complement strand
CGCGAAATCCATTCGCCGGAAAATCCATTTTCATCTTTGGCGTAATAAGCGGGAATTATTTCTTTTTCCAAAACCGTATAAAGCAATTCGGCATCTTCGCGGTCAATCGTTTTTTCGTCGCCGTCTTCTTTTAATTCACCGATGGAAAAGCCGTTTTCGCCGTTGTAGCCTTCGATCCACCAGCCGTCTAAAATCGAGAAATTCAATCCGCCATTCATCGCCGCTTTTTGTCCGCTCGTGCCGGAGGCTTCGAGCGGTCGGCGCGGAACATTGAGCCAAACGTCAACGCCCTGAACCAAATATCTGGCAACTTCCTGATCGTAATCTTCAATGAATACGGCGCGATTTTGCCAGCTTGAATCGTGATTGATGCTCATCAAATTCTGCAAAACCTGTTTGCCGGTGCGGTCTTGCGGATGCGCTTTTCCGGCGAAAACGAACTGAACCGGACGCTCCGCGTCGTCAACCACTTTTAGAAGCCGGTCTAAATCCGAGAAAATCAAATCCCAACGCTTATACGCCGCAACGCGCCGCGCGAAACCGATGGTCAAAACGTCGGGCGAGAAAAGTTTGCGCGTATCTTCGCGCTCGTTAATCGTGTCGTGCAGTCCGGTTTCCTTTGCCAGAGTTCGCTGGCGGATAAACGAAACAAGGAGATTTTTCAAAAGCAGATGCGAGTTCCAGATTTCGGCATCGGGAATTTTCTCGACGGCTTCGCGCCATTTCGGTTCGTCGCGCGTCAGTTCGAGCCAATTCGCGCCGACGCGCTTTTCATAAAGCGTCTGAAAAACCGGCGCAATCCACGTCGGCGCGTGAACGCCGTTGGTGATGTGCGTGATCGGAACTTCTTCGGCGGCGGTTTCCTCGGGAAACATTTTGAGCCACAGCGAACGCGAAACTTCGCCGTGTTTTTCGCTTACGCCGTTTGCCGAACGGCACATCCGCAGAGCAAACGGTGTCATTCCGAACCATTCTTTTTCATTGTCAGGATTTGTGCGTCCGAGCGCGTAAAAATCCTGTTCCGAAATCTTCAAATCTGAAAAAAAGTTTGAGCTGAAACATTCAGCGAGCTTTTCCGGCGGAAATTCGTCGTTTCCGGCGGCAACCGGCGTGTGCGTCGTGAAAACACATTTTTCGCGCACGAACGAAACCGCGTCGGTAAACGATGACTCGGCGTTATCCGCTAAAAATTCGCGGGCGAGTTCGAGCGTTAAAAACGCTGAATGACCTTCGTTCAAATGGTAAACCGACGGCTGAATATTAAGTTTTCGCAAAAGCCGAACGCCGCCGATTCCCAAAATCTTTTCCTGAACGATGCGCGTTTCCGTGTCGCCGCCGTAAAGATGTCCGGTAATTAAGCGGTCAACGTCGGCGTTTTGCGGCAAATTCGTGTCGAGCAGATAAAGTTTGATTCTGCCGATTTCCGCCAGCCAAGCCTGCGCGAAAACTTCGCGTCCGCGAATATGGATGCTGACAAATATTCGTTCGCCTTTTTCTTCCGTTACCGGCTTTAAAGCGTGTTCCGATTCAAAAACATCGAGATATTTTTCCTGCTGCCAGCCGTCGTGCGCGATTTTTTGGCGAAAATAACCGTAGCGGTAAAGCAAACCGACGGCGACGAGCGGAACATTCAAATCGCTCGCCGATTTTAAATGATCGCCCGCCAAAATTCCCAAACCGCCAGAATAATTCGGCAGCGAATTGTGAACGCCGTATTCGGCACAAAAATAAGCGACCGGATTTTCCGCCGTAATTTTACCGAAATCGTTCGCCGTCTGCGCCGCATAATCTTCGAGTTCACCGGCGAAAAGATTCAGTTTACGAACGTAATCTTCGTCGAGCGATTTTTGCCACAAACGCAATTGGCTGATTTTTTTCAGCAAAAGACGCGGATTCTGCTCGCATTTTTCCCAGAGCGAAGGTTCGAGTTCGCGGAAAAGCTGTGCGCCCGCAGGTCGCCAAGACCAGTAGAAATTCCACGCGATTTTTTCCAGCAACCGCAGATTTTCGGGCATTTCGCGCGTGTAAGAAAAATCGCTTCGGAAACTTTGTTCGGTTTGTAAACTAACTGCATTCATCATATTTTCAAAAGTAAAAAATTCCTTGGTTCAAAAAATATTCACAAAAACTCTCTATTATATAGATTAAATAGGGCAGGGGATTTTGAAAACTATAAACTATCGAAAAACAAACGGCAAATTATTGAATTGCAAATCAGCGGCTGAAAGCCTGATGAATGACGATGAATGATGAAGAAGTTTTGATTTTAATTGCTGAAAGAAACAAAAATTATTTTACTTTGCGGCTCTGCGCCTTTGCGTCTTTGCGTTAAAAAATTATTCAATCGGTTCGACGCGCAATTCATCGAACATCGCCTGCTGTTCCAATTTTTCGACGAGCTGCGCGGCGCGTCTGGCAGTTAAAACCTGCGCCGAATCGCGGCAGGAAATTTCAAAAACGCCTTTGTCAATCTCGGCGATTGACAGATCGCTCAGAGCGATTCCACTGGCGACGTAAATTTCGTCCGCCTGATGAAACTTAAATTTGCCGTGTTTTTCGACGTAATCTTCGATAAACGGATCAATCAAAGCGTGTTTCGCTTCTTCGACCGTTTCGTAAAAACCTTCGGCAATAACGCGGAATTCGGAGTTTTTTGGCGCGTTCATATTTGAAATAATACAAAAATCAGGCGAAATTTAACACCGATAAAATGGAAAAACCGTCTAAAACGCCGGAAAAGTTTCAGCTTTCTTGTGAGTGTTGGAAATTTTCCGTAAGATTTGAGAGTTAAAACAATAAATTGAAATAAAAATATTAAGGGAAAAATAAACGAATGATTATACCTGTAAAATGGTCGGAAGAAGGTGTGGAAATGCTCGATCAGCGTCTGCTGCCGACCGAAGAAAAATGGCTGACGCTGAAAACTTACGCCGAAGTCGCCGACGCAATCAGAGATATGGTCGTGCGCGGTGCGCCGGCAATCGGCGTTTCCGCCGCTTACGGCATCGCGCTCGGAATGAAAAATTTTGTCGGCACGAATATGGCGGATTTTGCCGATGAACTTGATTACGTCAGCCAAACTCTCGGCAAAACGCGCCCGACCGCCGTCAATCTTTTCTGGGCGATTGACCGGATGAAACGCACTTTTCTGAAAGCCAAAGACGCGGGAAAATCAATCAGCGAAATCAAAGGTATTTTGATCGAAGACTCAAAGGCGATTCACGAAGAAGACATCGAATCGCAGCGTTTGATCTCGAAATTCGGCGGCGAATTGATCGAAGATAATTCGACGGTTTTAACGCACTGCAACGCCGGAGCTTTGGCGACCGGCGGCGTTTGGGGAACCGCGCTCGGCGTAATCCGCGGCGCAATCGCTGACTGCAAAACCGTTTCCGTCATTGCCGATGAAACGCGCCCGTATATGC
>JALYQJ010000343.1 GCA_030855875.1 Acidobacteriota bacterium | reverse complement strand
TTGACCAGAGAATCGTCGCCAGCGCAAAACAAAAAAGCGCAATGCGAGCTTCCCGCGACAAATCCGCCGGCAGCATTACGCCGATGCCAACCACCAAAGTCATCGCCACCGGCAAAATCGCGTCAACCACCCAGCGATAGCTGCGCCCTGAAAACGCGCCTTCGCCGTCCGGCTTTTTGTCGCTCTCGGCAAGCCGCGCGTCAATGTGCGCCCAAAGGCTTTCGCCGTTTATATTTTCTGTTTTGCTCGCCATTTTTTGAGTTGGAATAGAACGCGGATGACGCGGATAAGGCGGATTAAAACGGATAATAAAATTTAAGTTTTTTTGTTAAATGAAAATCAAACAATAAAATAATTCATTTTCGCATCGGCGAAAATCCGCCTTATCCGCGTTCTGTTTCTTCACTATTTTAGCAAGGAATCTAAAAGAGTTTTACGCTGATTCTCAAAAACTTTTCTTGAACAGTCGGTAAAAAATCAAACCCGAATAAGAATAATTTAACCGCTCATTGTAACGCCCTGTCAATAAGCGTAATAATTCCGTAAGACAGCGCGGCGATTATTCCCGCCGCCGGAATCGTTAAAATCCACGCCCAGACGATTCTGCCCGCCACGCCCCATTTGACCGCCGAAAAGCGTTTTGCCGCGCCGACTCCGACAATCGCGCCGGTGATGGTGTGCGTCGTCGATACCGGAATGCCGAAAAAAGTTGCGCCGAAAAGTGTCATCGCGCCCGCAGTTTCGGCGCAAAATCCGCCGACCGGCTGGAGTTTGACGATTTTCGTTCCCATCGTTTTGACGATGCGCCAGCCGCCGGAAAGCGTTCCCAAACCGATTGCCGCGTGTGCAGATAAAACGACCCAGAGCGGAATATTCGCCATTGAATAGCCGTCCGGGTTTGCGGCGCTGAGCGGGCTGTAAACAACCAGAACAATCGTGATAATTCCCATCGTTTTTTGCGCGTCGTTGCCCCCGTGTCCGAGCGAAAACGCGGCGGCACTAAATAGCTGTCCAACACGAAATCCTTTGTCAATTTTGGAAACATTCACCCGTTGAAAAATCCAATAAACCGCGACCATCATAATCATCCCCAAACTCATTCCGATCAGCGGCGAGAGGACGATGAACGACAGCGTTTTTATCCAGCCGGAGGCGATTAAGACGCTGCTTGCGCCCGTCAAGCCGTTGACGGCGACGTAGGCGGTAATCGCCGCGCCCGCGTAACCGCCGACCAGCGCGTGCGAACTCGAAGTCGGAAGTCCGAGATACCACGTAATCAGATTCCAAATAATCGCGCCCAAAAGTCCGGCGAGCAGAACGTAAAGCCTGAACCCTTCTTCAATGGCAGCGATGTTGACCATATCACCGCCGATGGTTTTGGCGACGGCTGTTCCGAACACCGCAAAAGCGATGAAATTAAAAAACGCCGCCCAAGCAACCGCCGCGCCCGGCGATAAAACCCGCGTCGCAACAACGGTTGCAATCGAATTCGCCGCGTCGTGAAAACCGTTCACGTAGTCGAAAACCAGCGCGACGATAATGATGAAAATGACAAGACTTAAAGTTACCGATTGGGCATCCATAATTTATATTTTGGATTTTAGATTTTGGATTTTGGATTGATTCAGTTGTTAATGGTTAATCGTTAATTGTTAGATTGTTTTTAAACTCATACTGCAATTAACGGTTAACCATCAACAAATCCAAAATCCAAAATCTAAAATCCAAAATCCATTTAGGTGTGTTTCAAAACAATGCTTTCAACGATGTTGGCAACCGTTTCGCAGCGGTCGGTCGCGTTTTCCAGAGTTTCGTAAAGTTCCTTCCATTTAATCAACTTAATCGGGTCAGTTTGATTGTGGAATAATTCGCCGATGGCGCGAAGATAAATGTCGTCGGCTTCGTTTTCGAGGCGGTGAATTTCGACGATGTGTTGATTCATTCCGTTTGGTTTGTGGAGCATCGAAATTGCCGAATTTATTTCCGCCGCCGAACTTTGGATAACTTTGGCAAAGCCTCTGGCATAATCGCTGACTTTCTGAATGTCATAAATTACGACGGCGCGCGCTGCTTCGTCAATAAAATCGCAAACGTCGTCAAGCGCGACGACCAGCGCGAAAATATCTTCGCGGTCAAACGGCGTGATAAACGATTTGTTAAGTTTGATTGTTACCTGATGTGTCAACTCGTCGCATTCGTGTTCTACATCTTTAATGCGTTTCGAGTGCGCTTCAAAATTCTCGCTTGTGTCGTGCAGCATTTCGACGAGAATGTTTGAAGCCTCCAGAATTTTCTCGGTTATCTGCGAAAAAAAGACAAAATACTCGTCTTCGCGCGGTAATAAACTAAATGCCATTTTATCGGAATCTCCTTTTTATTAAATTTACGTTTCAGGTTGCTTGATTTTCACTTGAAACCAAAAACTTTTATTGATAAATATCCGTTGCGTTTTTCTGTTGTTCCCATTGAACACCTTCGGTATTGTCCGGGTCTGATTCAAATATCTGTTCGCTCAAATAATCCGTGCTGAGACTCATCCGCAGATTCAGATAATAGACGATAGAGCCAATCGGATTGGCTTCGTCGAGCAGGTTAATTTGTCGGACTTCAAATTGAAGTTTATGACGGTCGAAAATTTTCTTCAGCGTATCTTGCGTCGAATCGGGATTGCGCGTTCTGACAGTCAAATCCATCGAACGAAAGGCTTGTTCGGTTTCGTTGAATTCTAATAATTTCAACAAAACCAAAACAAAAAGACAGAGTGCGATGCCCAAATCCCAACGTCCGACACCAATCGCCAGACCGAGCGCGAGACAAACCAGCAAAACCGTCACTTCCTTCGGGTCACGGACGTTCGTGCGAAAGCGGACGAGCGAAACCGCCGCGAAAATGGCAAAAGCCCGCGCCGCGTTGTCGCCGATAATCATCATCAAAGCCGCCGCCACTACCCCCAGCAGAATCTGCGTCTGCGCGACGTAAAGATTGCGCTCGAAAAGCCGGACGTTTTTGCGCGGGCGAAAAGCGAGTATCGCCGCGAGCAGCACCGCTAAAAACAAGCGGGCGATAATTTCAAATACTCCGACACTCTGCGCCCCGGTTTGGTGAGAAAGTTCGGTTCCGAAGATGTCGAATAAGAAAAACCCGCCTTCGCCGGAAGCCGCCGGCGACGTTTGTGGCGTAATGTTTGAATTTGACGCGGTGGCGACATTCGGCGCGGACGGAGAAGCCGGGTTCCATCTACTTATCGAATAATATCCGGCGATAAAAATTATAAGCACGACAAGGGCGATAATGCCGATGTGGTCGGCTAGTTTGATATTTTTCATTGCTTGCTTCTTCTAACGTTTCCCTCAAGCTGAACTATATTCGAGTCATTTTCAAATGAAGGCTGACCTTCCTGAAATGAAAGCTGACTGTTGAATTCCTCTTCACCCGAAGCCGCCGAAACTTTCTCATAACTGCCGTCGGGTAGTAAACGAGCCGCTTTGACGTTATCGCGCAGGTAAGCCGCCAGAAATTCGTCCTTTAAATATCGTTTTATTTCGGGGTCTTCAATCGGAGCTAAAACTTCGATGCGGCGATCCAGATTGCGCGTCATCCAATCGGAACTGCCGATATACATTTCCGATTCGCCGCCGTTTTCAAAATAATAAGCGCGGCTGTGTTCCAGAAGCTGTCCGACGATGTTTCTGACGCGAATATTTTCCGACAAACCTTCAACGCCCGGGCGAAGCAGACAAACTCCGCGCACGATTAAATCAATTTCGACACCAGCCTGCGACGCTTCGTAAAGCGCGCGGGTAAATTCCAAATCGGCAAACCGGTTCATCTTGGCGATGATGCGCGCCGGGAGTCCTTTTCTGGCGTTGGCGGTTTCACGTTCGATAAGTCCGAGCATTTTCTCGCGCAAATTTATCGGCGCGACCAGCAGCTTGCGGAAGTTCTCTGTGTGCGAATAAGAACTTAAAAAATTGAACACTTCCGCCGCGTCTTCGCCGATTTCGTCGTTGTCGGTGAGCAATCCCAAATCCGTGTATAACGCCGCCGTGTCGGGGTTATAATTGCCCGTGGCGATATGCGAGTAACGGCGAATCTCTTCGCCTTCGCGCCGCATAATCAAAGTCGTTTTGCAATGCGTTTTCAACCCGATCAAGCCGTAAATAACGTGAACTCCCGCCTCTTCGAGCCGCTTCGCCCATTCGATATTCGGTTCTTCGTCGAACCGCGCTTTGAGTTCCATTAAAACCGTCACCTGTTTGCCGAGTTCGCTGGCTTTCATCAAAAGCGGCGGAATAGGCGAGTTCTTGCCCGTCCGATAGACGCACATTTTTATCGCCAGAACGTCCGGGTCTTCGACCGCCTCGGCGATAAAATCGGTCACGATGTCGTAATGATGATACGGATGATGAAGCAGAACGTCGCCGCGTTTGATAATGTCGAAAGTTGATTCTTTGCCGTCGAAAACGGCGGGACGCGTGACAACCAAAGGCTCGCTTTTCAAATCGGGACGCTTCAATTTATACAAAGCCATAAAATCGTCAACCTTGAGCGCACCGTTGATGAGATAAACGTCTTCTTCGGAAATCTCCAGCGATTCGGTCAAAAAGTCAACCATTTCCTTCGGCATCGTACAGGAAATTTCCAACTTGACGACCGCGCCGAATCTGCGCTGTTTGAGATTTTCCGTCACTGTTTCGAGCAAATTTTTGGTTTCATCGTTTACCAGAGTGTTGTCGGCATCGCGCGCAATGCGAAACGGGCAGCACACTTCGGCTTCCGGCAAAAACATTTTGATATTTGACGTAATCAAATC
>JALYQJ010000392.1 GCA_030855875.1 Acidobacteriota bacterium | reverse complement strand
GCATATAGAAGTTGCTGCCCGGTTGACGCGCCCGCAAATGCCGTACGGTGATGAAGCGTTCCGCCGAATCTGCGAAAATCCAGCAAGCCTTCGCTCGTGCGCGAAAACGGAACGCCCATTCGGTCGAACAGATAAATAATCGCCGGAGCCATTTCGCACATTTTTTCGACGGGCGGTTGGTTCGCCAAAAAGTCGCCGCCGTAAACCGTGTCGTCGAAATGTTTGGCGGGCGAATCGCCTTCGCCTTTCGTATTGACCGCCCCGTTGATGCCGCCCTGCGCGCAAACCGAATGCGAACGTTTCACGGGAACGACCGACAGCAAATCAACATCGTGTCCGGCTTCGGCAATTTTCATCGCCGCCGCCAAGCCCGCCAAACCGCCGCCAACTACCGCTATTTTTATTCCTGTTGCCATATTTTTTCGATAAACCTGTAAATCTAAAATTTACGCGAGCCGTCCGGTTCGGCGATGCCTTTTTTCTCGACTTCCTCGCACAACGCCGACGGCAGCAAGCCGCATTTTTTATTAAACGCGACCATCGCGTTGATGCCGACCGCCGATAGGAAAAACGCCAGACCGACCGAGGCATAAAGAGCCATCTTCTGCGCTTTTTCGCCAATGATAATGCCCCAATCGACCGCAAACAAAAAGAAGCCGTAAGCGAGATGCCACGCCGTCGCCGCTACGCCGAGAATGTAAAAAAGCAAAATTCCGGTGTTTTTGAATTCCGACGCGACAATATCAAACGCCCGAAGCGCATTTCCGGCGACCGGATTGCCGTAAGTTTCCAAGCCCGGAATTGCCCCGAAACGCATATTCAAAATATGAAAAACTAAAAAGAAAAACAAAAAAATGCCGGTCACGCGCTGAAGAATATAAAACCAGTTGCGCCCGTAATTGTAATCCGAACCGTTCGGTCGGGCTTCGGCGGAAATGATAATTCCGTAGACCGAATGAAAGATAAGAGGCAGAAAAATACCGAAAACTTCCAGAAACAGCAGATACGGAATGTGATGAATATCGCCGACCGCATCGTTAAAAACCTGTTTGCCGCTCATTGACTTGGAATTGGTAAACAGATGAACGAAAAAAAATGCTCCGAGCGGAACAATTCCGGTTATCTGATGCAGTTTTCGCAAAAGAAATGTTTTGCTGAGTTTAATAGCCATTTGTCTGAAAGCCTCTATCGCGGATTATTATCTAAAATTACTGATTTACGAAATTCTAAAATTAAAATCGGCAATCGGCAATCGTCATTGTTAAATTTGATGATACTTTTTTCCATTGATAAGTTAAAATGAATTCTCTTGCGCGACTTGTTCAGAAAAACTTATTATTACATTGAACATTAAACATTTATCATTTATCAGATTTACAGCATTCTTGATAAATGAAAAACTGTTCAAGTCGGGTAAATAATTATCAGAATTAAGTAAATTCTTTCTATCTGAATTCAAGATAAATGATAAATGTTCAATGATAAATGAATAAATGCACATCGAAACATTAAAGGTTTTTTGCGATTTGGTTGATTTGCAGAGTTTTTCGCTGGCGGCTGAGCGCAATTTTATTACTCAGTCGGCGGTCAGTCAGCAGATGCGGACGCTCGAAGAAAAATTCAAACGCCGTCTGCTCGAACGGGTTCGCGGGCGGCGCGAAGTACGTCTGACACCGGCGGGCGAAGTTTTTTACCGCGAATCGAAAAATGTTTTGGATTGTTACGACGCGCTCAACGAAAATATGCGCGGGCTGGTCGGAAAAATCGGCGGAACGGTAAAGGTTGCCACCGTTTACAGCATCGGTTTGCACGAACTTCCGCCGAAGGTGCGCGAGTTTATGTCAAAATTTCCGTCCGCCAAAATTGATCTCGAATATTCGCGGACGACGCGCGTGGTGCGCGATGTTTTAAGCGGCGCAGTCGAACTCGGAGTCGTCGCTTTTCCCGAACCGCGACGCGGATTGACGATTGTGCAGATGCTCAACGACCGGCTCGTCCTTATCTGCTCGCCCGAACACGAATTCGCCAAAAAGAAAAAAATCAAAGCCGAAGAACTCAACGGGCGCGATTTTGTGCTTTTCGAGCGCGATATTCCGACGCGCAAAGCGACCGATAAAATTCTGAAAGCAAACGGCGTAGAAGTTAAAAAAGTCGCCGAATTCGACAATATCGAAACAATCAAACGCGCCGTCGAAGTCGGTTTCGGACTGGCAATCGTGCCGCATCCGTCGGTTGCGGACGAAGAAAAAAACAATCAACTCGCGGTCGTCAAACTGGCGGAAAAAGAATGGGTGCGAACCGTCGGCGTGATTTACAGAAGCGACCGGAATTTATCGCTGGCAGCCAAAAAATTCGTGCAATTGCTCGAAAATCAGACGTAAAAATTGTGGATTCTATATTTTGCAGAGATATTTTTTTCGCAAAAAAGTAATATCGCTTTTGCTTGATAATTTTCCGTTTGATACTTTATTTTTGTGGTAAAAAACAAAGCTGATAAGGATAAATCGTCAGATTCCAAGCCGTATCAAATTACTTTTGAGCTGCGTCCTCAGTATCTATACGTTTACGTTACGGGCGAACACGACAGTTATGAAAT
>JALYQJ010000368.1 GCA_030855875.1 Acidobacteriota bacterium | reverse complement strand
CTTTGCGGGAAAGATTTTCATTCGCTTTCTCCTTTTGTAAAATAATCCTTCTTCACTTCGGCGATGCCGTTTGTCGTTCCGAAATAGATGTTTTCGTCGTCGCCAGTAATGCTCAAAACGGTTTCGGCGGGCAGAATACGTTTGACGGTTTGCCAGTTTTGCGTCCGTAAGTCGAGAACTTTTACGCCCGCCAGAGTTCCGGCGTAAAGCCGCGATCCGTCGCTGAACATCGCGTTCGGATTGACGACGAATTTTCCGGTTTCGCTTTCAAACGAACGGATTTCGCCCGACGGCATAAGCTCGAAAATCCCGCCGCCGTAAGTTCCGATAAAAAAGCGTTCGCCCGCGTAAATTAACGAAGTTACCCAATTCGTTTTAAGATTCGAGTTTGCATCTTTAAAGGTGCGAACAACGCGCCCGTTTTCGATTTCCGCCAGTCCGCCGAGCGTTCCGGCGTAGAGTTTTCCGCCGACTTGCACGGTCGTGTAGACGCTGTTGTTCGGTAAATTCTGCACGGTCGAAAGCACACGGATTACGCCGTTTTCCCGAAACGCCAAGCCTTTTGCCGTCGCAATAAAATCATTTGTAAAATGGTTAATCGAAGCCGACGGCAAGCCGTCTTTTTTCGTCAGATTTTCGGCTGAAAAATCGTTTTTGAAAGTTTGCAGTCCGCTCGCGGTGGCGGCGAAAATCTTTTCGCTGCCTGCTTGCAAAAAATTGATTTCGCGCAAGATTTCCGATTCGAGATGTTTTAGTTTTTTGCCGTCGCGGGAAAAAACGTCAATACCGCCACGAAAAGTCCCGATCCAGAGATTTTCGTTGACATCAAATGTCAGAGCCGAAACGAAATTGTCGGTCAGCGATTCGTTTTTTGTTTGGCTGAAGGTTTTTATTTTCTCTTCTTTTATTTCCGCAATGCCCTGATTCGATAAAAACCAGAGTTTTTCAGCGGCGGAAATCAAACGCGCTTTTTGCAGATTTACACTATTTTTACTGGCGAAAAATTCTTTCAGGTTTGTTTCAAAAGTGAAAATTTCGCCGTTGTCTTTGGTCAGAAAAAGTTGATTTTCGTGCCGGACCAAACTTGAAAGCGAAGGCAAAATCGCCAGCGCGTGAAAGGTTTTACCTTGAAAAATCGCTAAACCGAAATCGGTGGCGACGTAAAGATTTTCGTCGTTTGAAACGATGCCGACGACGCGGTTTGACGGTAAACCTTCGGCGCTTGTGAAGTGCGTCCAAACATCCGATTCATAAATCCACAAACCGTTGTCAAATGTTCCGACGAAAAGTTTCGCGCCGTCTTTCAGCAAACAATTGACCGCCGCGATTCGCATCTTTTCGGCTTTGATTTCCCCGAAATTTACGCCGTCAAATTCGAGCAGCCCGCCGCCGAAAGTTCCGATCAGAAGTTTGCCGTCCACTTCCGAAAACACGGTAACGGCTTGCGCTTGGCGGTCCGTCCAAACGTAATTTTCAAACTTTTCGCCGTCAAAAGTTATCAGATTTTTTGACCGCGAGCCGATGTAAAGTTTGTCGTTCCAAACCGCCAACGCCGTCAAATCGCTTTCCGGCAAACCGTCCAAAACGGTGAAATGTTTTAATATTTTTCCGTCTTCAGATTGTTGGACGAGTCCGCCGCCGGTCGCCGCGAAATATGAATCACGAAAGCGGACAACCCAGCGCGTTTCATCGGTATTCTGCAAAATACGAATGTTTGGCGAGCGGTGAGGCGAGAGCGGTTTTTTTTCAAAAGGCACGCCGTTTTGATTCAGCAAAACAGCGCGTGAATCGGCGAGCATCGTTCGGGCAGATTTTTTTATTTGGTAAATTTGATAAGCGGCAGCGCACAGAATTAACGTCGCCGCCGTACAGATTATTTTGGTTTTAAATGACAATCGCATAAGTTGAAAGCGATTATCCATAATTAAAAACCGGACTTGAACGGGTTAATCACCAAAGCGGGGGCGGGATTTTTGCGGTCGCGGCGGTGTGGTTTTCCACATTTTGAAGGGCGGAAGATTTTTTTAACGCAAAGGCGCAAAGACGCAGAGAGGCAAAGGAAGATATATTTTTGTTTGTCGTCAGATAAAGTGCTGATTTTATTTCCGGGTCAAGTTAAAAACTTTGCGCCACCAGCGTCTTTGCGCCTTTGCGTTAAAAATTCCCCTCACGCACGAACTTTCGCCTTTAATTTGAAAACTGTGCCGCCGATTTCGCGGGTTTCCCAAAAAATTTCCGCGTCAATCAACGCGGCGCGTGATTTGATGTTGGCGATGCCGCGACCTTTCGGCGTGACGGCGTTCAAATTAAAAGTCGTGCCGTCGTCGGTGATAATTAAAACGAATTCTTTTTCCGCCAAAATGTCAATTTCCATTTCGACGGATTTTGCGTCCGAATGACGTTTGATATTGGTCAAAACTTCCTGCGCGATGCGGTAAATCTGCATTTGGACGTTCGGCGAAAACTTCAGATGTTCTTCCAAATTATCGGCGGCGGAAAATTTGTAATTTTTAGTGGTGTGCGAAACGAGAAATTCGAGCGCGGCGGCGAGTCCGACGTTTTCCAGCACCGACGGACTTAAATCTTCGCAGATGCGGCGGATTTCCGTCGAAACCGATTCGATTTCGCGGCGAAATTCTCCGGTTTCCGCCGGTAATTCGTCCGACATCATCATCAGTGCGCGCAAATCGGCAAGCGTCTGGTCGTGCAAATCCTGCGCGATTCGTTTTCTTTCGCGCTCGGCTTCGTTGGCTAAATCAAACCGCGCACGGGCAAGTTCGCGGTTTTTCTGCTTAATGCGGCGGCGTTCGACCATCGCCCAAATTAAAGCGATCAAAGCGATAATAAGCAAAACGCCGAGCGCGGTCGCCGTTCGCGGAAAAGGTGCCCGGGCGACCGAAAATCTGATAATCAAAGGTTCGGACGCGAGCAAATCTTTATTAAACGCCCGCGCTTCGATAACGTATTCGCCGTTCGGCAAATTCGCGGGCGTAAATTGCGCCTCGTTCGACAGTTTTTTTTCGATTGTTTCGCCGGTCGAATTTGCAAACGTAAATCCGTATTGAAATTGTTCGGGGAAAGTGCGGCTGCTCAAACCCGCAACTTCGACGAGTAGAGAGTTTTGCGGATAATCCAGATTAATTACGCCGTTTAATTCCTCCGCGTCGTGCAGACGCTGACTCAAAACCCGCGTCGCCATAATTTTCGGTGCCGCCGCGCCCGGCTCGTAGTTGACCGTTCCGCGATTAGTGCCGATGAGGAGACGATTTTCAATCGGGAGAATCGAGAAAATTTGCTCTGACGGCAAACCTTGTTCGACATTTAAATTCGCCGAAAGCCAACCGAAATTTGCGTCGTATTTGATATGAAAAAGTCCGTCTTTGAGCGTCGCCGCCCGGATGTCCGCGCCGATTACCCGGATGTCGCGCACGTCCTGATCGGCGATTGTATTTTCTAATTGTCCGTTTTTATACCGGAAGAGTCCGCGTTCGCCACCGAACCATAAATCGTTATCTACGCCTCCGGCGATCTTCCGAATCGCCGCGCCGCGCAAATTTTCGAGCAGTTTTTCCGGCGCGGTTTCTTTGCCGTCGAACGAGAAAACGCCGTCTTTTGCTGTGCCGATCCAGAGTTTTTCCGCATCGGCGTAAAGTGCGGTCGGCGAATCGTTAGAAAAAATTTGCGTTTGATTATCAATACGCACGATTCCGCGCCCGAACACCGCCGCGTAGGTTTTACCGCGAAAATTCGCGGCGGCGCGGGTGTCGCCGGTTAATATTTGCTTTCCGTCATAATCGAAAAGACCGTTCGGTGTGCCGATCAGAAGACGCTTTGCCGAATCTTCGCCGATTGTATAAATCGTTTTCTGCGAAAAATTACCCGTTTCGAGCCAGCGGTCTTCGAAAAATAAAAACAAGCCGCGATTTGTTCCGGCGTAAATTTCTCCGTTCGCGGCGCGAAAAAGTGTTCGCACAAAATTACTGTTGCCGCTGTCGGAAAGCGTCCGGTTAAACGGACTCGCTCCGTCGAAACGGCTGACACCGCGATTCGTCCCCGTCCAGACGACGTTTTCGCGGTCAATAAAGACGGCGTAAATCGTTTTTGAACGAAGACCGCCCGCCGTGTTTTCAAAAGTGTAATGCTCAAGCTGAGTTTTGCCGCGAAAATAAAACAGCCCGTTTTTTTCCGTGCCGACCCACGCGCCGCCGCCGTCCGGCTCGATTGCCGAAACATTGCCTAATTTTGCTCCGACACGAACGGGACGCGCCGCGTTTTCGAGCGAAAAAAAACCGCTCGCACTCGCGTCGGCATCCGCGCCGAGCCAGACGTTGCCTTGCTTATCCTGCGCCAAAACATTGATAAAATATGGGCGCGGACGGCTGAATGTTTCAAAGGCGCGATTGTTTTCGATCAGTAAAATACTGCGGCTGCGCGTTCCCGCGATCAGGCGGTCGCCGGTTTGCGCCAGACTCGTAATTTTCAGTGGCTGCCCGTCGCTGCCGCGTAAAGTTTCGCCCGGAATGCGTTCGGTTGTCAGCGAGCCGGTTTTTTCATCGCGCGTGACGGCGAAAATTACGCCTTCGCCGGTTGAAAACCGGATTTTGTCGGAAATGAGAATTGATGTGACGTGAATATTTTTTGTTTCTTCGACGAGCCGAAAGTTTACGCCGTCAAAAAAAAACGCGCCTTTTTCCGCACCGATCCACAGAATTCCGTCGGCGGAAGTTTCGAGCGCGAAGATTACGCCCGCGTCATTAATTGCCGCCGTCGAAACACGCCTGCCGTCGAAACGCGCCAATCCATTGTCCGTCCCGAACCACAAAACGCCGTCGTTGGTCTGCGCGATTGCCCGCACGTTGTCCGACGGCAATCCGTTAAAAAGCGTGACCGCACCCCATTGATGAAAATTTTGCGCGGGTTGGATTTCCGGCGGTTTGACGGTCGGTGAATTTTCCGGCGTTTGAGCGGCGACGGAAAAGAGAATCGAGAAAAATATGAAACCGGCGGCGAGCAGAAATGAAAAGAGACGAATCAACTTGAAATTTGAAATATGAAATTTGAAATCCGGCTGATTCATCGGCGTTTGTCGGCGTTTGTTTTTCCTTCTTCGGTAAAACGCCGCCGGTCGCGTTCGATCCATTCGGCGAGTTCGGCGGTTCCTTTTTCGAGTTCGTCGGAGTTGATGAGTCCGCGTTTTAAGGCTTCGCAGAAGGCGCGTGTGCGCGGATTATAAGCGAGTTTATCGTAAACTTCGTTTTCGGTTCCCGCCGGATTTTCCGGGAAAAGTTTTTCGTAAAGCGTCGCCAGACGGCTTTCCACGCCGCGCAAACTCAAACTGCATTTTCGCGCAATCGTCCAATTTGACAGTCCGAGAGCGAGATAACGCAAGGCTTCGGCTTCAAATTCGGTGAGCAGCGGACGCTGAAACGAATCCTTAAAAGCCGGATCAATCATATCTGCGCCGTCTTCCAAAACAGCGGTGACAAATCGCAAAAATTTTAATTCGGGATTGTTTTTGTGTATAAAACCGTAAGTCGGCTGCGGCTCGATTGAACGCACGATTTTGCGAATTTCGTTGATATAAATCTCGTGCGGAAACTGCGTCCAGAAAATCACACGCGCCTTTGGAAATTCGCGCCAAATTGCCCGCGCCGCTTTGACACCGGACATCTGCGGCATTTGAATATCGAGAAGACACAGAATCGGACGTTTTTCAATGGCAAGTTTTACCGCCGCAACGCCGTCAACGGCTTCGATAACCGGCGCGTGAGCAGGAAATTCGCGCGTCAGCAATTCGCACAGATAATGGCGTTGAGCGTTGTTGTCTTCGGCAATTAAAATTGACATTGATAAATCAGCAGAAAAAGTTCTCAACAGGACTTTTTTCGGGCAATCGCTGCCGGAGAACATAATGCAAATAATCTGTGGACAAAACCAGCAACAGCACGATGTGAATCAATTGATTTTAAGTTTTCTAATCTCGACTTGTCCTTGAATTTCTGCGGGAACGAGCAATTGCAGCGATTCTTCGCTGGATTCGGCTTTGATTATTTGCACCTGCAAACTTTCCGGGCGGATATTTTCCAAAACCGAACGCGCACCGTAAAGCACGACCGTCGCTTTTTTGCCTTCATTCTCATTCTTTAACGGAATAGAAAAATTTCTTTCGATACGCTTTTCGCCGATGCGGAAAGTAACGTCAACCGCCGTATCGAGAACGGTCGCTTTCGGATTGGAAAGGTTAAGCGGAATTTGTGTCGCCGTAAAATCCGCTTCGCTGTTTTCTAGATTGATCTTTTCGGTCGGAACGAAATCTAGTGATCTGATATAACTCGCCGGACCGCGAACACGAACTTTTTGCGGCACAGTCGCTTCGCTGTAAATTTCGGAATTTTCGCCGACGCTGCCTGTCGTTTCGGCTTTCACCGGAATTTCCCGTTCTTCGACGATTTCGAGTTTGACGGCGATTTTATTCGGTTGAATTTCTTCGAGCCGAACGCCGGTCGGAAGCTCGACGTTGACGTTTTGCGGCGTTAATTGAATAACCAGATCGCCCGGCTCAACATTGGTTAAATCATACGAAACAATCAGATTTTCGCGTCTTATCTGATCAATTTTTCGGCTGTCGCCGGTCACGACGAGTGCGACTTCCGTGACGGGCGAATTCGTTATTTCCAGTTCATTAGAAATGCGCGGCTGCAAAACGATATTATTGAGCCGCGTCGTAATCGGTGCGCGAAGCCCGGAAACGCCGAGCCATAACGCCAGCGTGATGACCAGCGCAAAGAGTTTCATCAGCCAATCTTCTATAAAGATTTTGCGAAACAGCCGTTTGAAAAACCTTTGCCGCGGCTCGTTCATACCAAATTTTTCAGCCGGAAAAGTCATTATTTTTTAATTGTGAATGGTAAATGGTGAATGATTAATGATGAAGTTTTAATGTCTATCCGTTTTGACGGATTTCATTCACCATTCACCATTTACCATTCACAATTCAGCCGACGGTTATTTCGGTTTCGTCGGTTTTCATCGTTTTGGTCGGTTCGCGTTTTTTTTGCGCGGCAGGAATGCTCATCGCTTCTAAAAGTAATTCACGAAGCTGATTCGTATCCACATTTCTCCTAACTGCGCCGTTTTCGACGAATGTAATTAAGCCGGTTTCCTCGGAAACGACGACCGAAATCGCATCCGAACCTTCCGTTACGCCGATGGCGGCGCGGTGGCGTGTGCCGAGTTCGCGCGAAATACCCGGATTTTTTGTCAGCGGCAGAAAAACCGAAGCGGCGGCGACGCGCTCGTTTTGAATAACGACCGCGCCGTCGTGCAAAGGCGTTGACGGATTAAAAATCGTGACGAGCAAATCGTAACTGACTCGCGCGTCGAGCGAAACGCCGGCATCAATCAAATTTCTGAGTCCGACATCGCGCTCGATGACAATTAAAGCCCCGATTTTCTCAGACGCGAGCGTCGTCGCCGCCAAAACTATCTCGTCGTAAATCGTTTCGCCGAGACTGCCGCGCTGCCGCCGCCAAACCGGAAACCGCAGGCGATTGCCGAAATAAATCAACGCCTGCCGGATTTCCGACTGAAAAAGAACGATAACCAGAAACGGATAGACAAAAACCGCCCACTGCAAAACGAATTCGAGCGTCGCCAAGTCCTGCGCGACCGCGAGCCAGTATAAAAGCGCGAGGATCACCATCCCGACCACCGTCGGCACCGCCCGCGTCCCGCGCAGAAGTTTCAGCACGACGTAGACAATGACAAATACGATCACGATGTCCAAAACATTTCGCATCGTATTTATCGTCGGAATGTAATCATTCAATTGCATTTCAGGATTCAGGATTCGAAATTCAAGATTTAAGATTTAAGATTTAAGATAAGGGATTTTAATTTTAATCCTGAATCCTGAACTAATCAATATATTGCGGCATCATTTCCTTAACGAAAACGTTCGTCACGCTTGCCGTTTCCAAGAATATCATATCAACTTTCGGTTCGACTTTTTTAGTTTTCGCCTTGATTTCGCCGATGGTTTTAACGCTGCTTCGCCCGTTTGTCAAATTAACGTGCACGTTGACCGGAAATTGCTTTGACGCATTATGCCTCGTCAGCAACTTGACCGTTTCGATGACGACCGGACGCGAATTGATTGCCTGCCGGGTAGCTTTAACTTCAAACAAATGAAAAAGTTCTACTATATTTCTTGTAAATTATATCAATTTCTTTTTTTAATTCGACCGCGCTGCACGAATCCGACGAGATTTCCGTGCGCGTCAATTACGCCGAGTGCGCCGATGCCGTTTTCGCGCATCAATTCACGCGCTTCCGACAAAGCGGTATTCGTTTCGACAAAATAATCGGGCGTGATCGGACGCATCACGGTTTGAATTTTCGTCGTTCGCCAATTTTCCGGCGGAGTTTTCTTTAAATCTTCCAACATCAAAATGCCGTAAAGCTGATTGTCTTTAGCGACCGTAAAAACCTGCCGCCGGTGAAGAGGCAAAACGCGGTCAACAAAATGCTGCACGTCAACGTCGGGCGCGACCGGAACGGGAAGCTGCATCACTTCTGCGACGATCAGATTTTCAAAATCATTGACTTCCCGAATAATGCCTTTTGCCGCGTCATACAAAAAGAATCCGACCATAATCGTCAAAAAGCCGGTGAAAAAATCGCCGCGCACAACCGATATAAAAAGTCCGAAAACGATCAGCGCGACCGCGATAATTTGTCCGCTGCGCCCCGTTAAAACGGTTGCTTCGTTCAAATCCTTTCCGCGCTTCCACAGGTAAGCCCGCAAAATTCTGCCGCCGTCGAGCGGATAGCCCGGAAAAAGATTGAAAACGGCGAGAAGAAAATTTGACAAAGCGATCATAAAAAATAAAAGCGCGAGAATGTTCAGCGCGAGCGCGTTGGCAATCGCCATCAAAACGACAAACGCGACCGCGAGCATAAAACTCGCCGCCGGTCCGGCAATGGCAATGCGAAATTCGGCTCGCGGCGTATCGGGTTCGCGTTTCAGCCGCGCCAAACCGCCGAACGGATAAAGCACGATTTCCAAAACCTGAAAGCCTTCGCTGCGGGCGACGACGGCGTGAGCGTATTCGTGGATAAAAATCGAAACCAAAAAAACCAGCGTTGTCAGCAGACCGAAGATAAAGCTCGCCAAAACATTATCAACCAGCGCGTTAATACTGCTCGCCGTAATCCAGGACATCAACGCCAGCACAAAAAACCAGCGATAATCAATCCGCACCGGAATACCCGAAATGTGTGCGAGAAGAAACTGCTTTTTTAGAAAATCCAACCAGCGCATATTGAGATTAAATCACATAAATCGGACAGAAAAAAATTTAGTTTGTGATCTTCTTTGAAGATAAAATTTACAAACTTTTCAAAGACTGTATTAAACGAGAAAAGGAGGAACGAAAACGCTCTCTCCTTTCTCCCTTTTCATTTTTCTTATGCTTTAAATTACGCCTTAAAAGGAATATCGGCGTTTTGCAGAACGCTCAACTCATTGCGCGAAACTTTTTCGAGCAGTTCGGGTTCGTCAAACATTTTCAAAAGCCCGCGCACGGTCGCGTAACGCGGTTCGTCGGAAATCGTAACGGGCAAATGAATAAAGCCGCGCAAGTATTGTTCGATGCCTTCGAGATGCGCTCCGCCGCCGGTTAAAATAACGCCGCGATCATAAATATCGGCGGCAACTTCCGGTCGTAATTCGGTTAAAGTGTCGCTGATAATCTGAGCGATCCGGCGCACGATGCTTTCGACAATCGGATAAACTTCGCCGGCGGTAATTTCTACAGCGTTCGGACTTCCGGTCTGCACATCGCGTCCGCGAACGGTGATTGATTTTGAAATATTCTCCGGCAGAAACGCCGAAACGAACTTGGTTTTCAGCATCTCGGTCGTTTCTTCACCGACCTGAAGACCGCGATGGCGGCGCAGATGATTGGCTAAAACCGCATTTATCTCGTTGCTTCCCAACCGTTCCGAACGCGAATGAACGACCGCGCCTTTGGCGACGATGGCGATAGTCGTCGTTCCCGCGCCGAAATCTATAACCGCCGAAGCGCGTTTGTCGGTCGGCAAAACTCCCGCGCCGAATGCCGCCGCCAGACCTTCTTCCATCATATAAACTTTGCCGATGTGCGATTCTTCCGCCGCGTTGAGCAATGCACGCTGTTCGACGTGCGTCACGTCGGAAACCATACTCAGAACGGCTTGCAGAGAAACCTGCGAACCGCCGGTTTTCGCTTTTTTGACAAAATGCGCGAGCATTTTTTTGGTGCGCTCGAAATCGGCGACGACACCGCCCATCAACGGCATTTTTATAATAATATCGCGTCCTTCGCGTCCGAGCATTTCGGCGGCTTCCTGACCGTAAGCGACGATTTCTTCGGTTAATTCATTGACCGCCACCATTGACGGCTCGTCCAGCACAATATCGCGCCCTTTGACGGCGATTATCGTGCTTGCCGTTCCGAGGTCAATCGCCATCGAATCGGTTACGAGTTTTTTTAGTGATGAAATTTTTAACATAGAGGCTCTTCCTGTCGTCAAAAAATTAACAATCCTTAAATATAATAATCTTTATGTGAGAGTCGTATCAACCAAAAAGTTTATCAAAATCTATCAGTTCCATTTTACTTCAAAAAGACTGATCGGCTGCAAGCGGTTTTTGACCGTCAGAGGTTTTTGGCTGACGAGCGAAAACAGATTTCCGCCGCCTTCAGCCGTCGCTTCGCTGATTAAAATCTGCCCGCCTTTGGCATTCGATTCGAGCCGTGACGCGAGATTGACGGTGTCGCCGATTGCCGTGTATTCGCTGCGCTGTTCCGAACCGATGTATCCGACGGTCGCTTCGCCCGTGTGCAGCCCGATGCCGACCGCAATTTGCACAAAACCCTTCGATTCCAATTCACTATTCAGCGTTACGATTCTCTGCTGCATCGCAACGGCTGTTTTCAGCGCGTTTTCGGCATCTTTCGACGTTGCCGTCGGCGCACCGAAAATTGCCATCAAACCGTCGCCCGTATATTTATTGAGCGTTCCGCCGCCCGCGAATATTATTTCCGTCATCGCCGAAAAAAAACGATTGAGCAGACCGACGATTTTTTCCGGGTTCGCGTTCTCGCTGATCGCGGTAAATCCGCGAATATCGGCAAAAAGCACCGTGATAGTTTGATTTACGCCGCCGAGTCGAAAAGAATTCGGGTTTTCAAGCAACTGCCGAACGACGTATTCGGGCATAAACCGACTGTAATTTGCCCGTGCGACTTCCTCGCGGGCGAGCCGCCGGTGCGCTTTAACAGTTTCAACCGTGACCGCCGTCTGCGCCGCGACCGCGCTGATCAGTTCCAAATCGTCCGAACTAAAAGTAGAAAACGGGTCGAGCCGGTCGGCGTAAACGACACCGTGAACATTCGATTCGGTTATCAAAGGCGCACAAATCGTTGACCGGATGCCTTGTGAAACGATTGATGCCGCGCCTGAAAACTGCGCGTCGGTGATTGCGTCCTGCGACAGCAGCGCGACTTTTTCGCGCATCACTTTGTGCGTTATCGTCCGGCTGACGGTCATTCTTCCGGTCAGACTTTTTAGGTTTTCATCGCGCGTTCTGACGGCAATCGGGGACAAATCGTAACCGGAAACTTCGCCGCCGGGCGAATCGTCTGATAAAAGAGCGATCACCCGGTCGGCAGGTGTTCCGCGAAAAATCAAATCGGTGGCGCGTTCAAAAATTTCTTTCAAGTCAAACACCGTGCCAAGCGTTTTGCTCATTTCATAGAGCAATTCCAGCACTTTCGCTTTGCGGCGCAAATCTTTGAGTTCCTTCGGCGCGGCAATTTCCGCTTCAAACGAAATATTTGAATGCTTGCCGATAATCTCGCTTGCCGAGATGAGAAGCTGCGTGTGTCCGAGCGGTTTGTCGTCGTAATTAACGGCGGTCGAGTCGTTTTCAGGTTGTCCGTCTTTTGGTTGTTCGACATTTTCCGCCTTTGCCGGCGATTGCGCGATTTCTTGTTCGTCTGACGAAATCAAAAAAGGTTTTTCGACGAAATTCTTGCCGACTTCCAGCGTTGTTTCGCCGATTGTAATAATGTCGCCCAGTTCGAGATTTTTTTCGTAACGCGGTTGTCCGTTGACCAGAACACGATTGATGCTTCTTTTGATTTCGCCGTCTTCGATATAGCCGTCAATAATTTTCGGCTGCATTCCGACGACGCTGATTTGCGCGTGTTTGCGCGACACGCGGCGGTCTTTCAAAACAATGTCGTTTTCTTTGCCTCTGCCGATTGTGTAGATTGAATTCGGAAACAATTTGACTTCCCAAATTTTGCCGTCAATCTCTTTTATTTTTAGAATCGCAATCACAATTTTGATAATTGTAAATCGTAAATCTTAAATGGTAAATGGTGAAGTATCATTTATCATTTACCATTCATCATTTATCATTCAGGTTATGATTTATTTCGATAATAACGCGACGACCCGAATCGCGCCCGAAGTTTTCGCGGCGATGCAGCCTTTTTTGACGGAGTTTTACGGCAATCCGTCGTCCGCTTACAATTTCGCGCTCGAAGGCAGAAAAGCAATCGAATCGTCGCGTGAAAAACTCGCCGCTCTCGTCGGTGCGAAAAACGCAAACGAAATCTTTTTCACGTCCGGCGGCACGGAAAGCGATAATTGGGCAATTTTAGGCACACTCGAAGCGAATCCCGACAAAAAACACATTATTACGACGAGCATCGAACACGAAGCCGTTCGCAAATTGTGTGAAAAATTGGAGCGCGGCGGTTATGAAATATCGCGGCTCGAAGTCGGCGGCGACGGAACGCTCGATTTAGACGAATTGAAAGCGGTTTTGCGTTCCGATACGGCGATTGTTTCGGCGATGCTCGCTAATAATGAAACCGGCGTTTTGTTTCCCGTCGAAGAAATCGCCCGCCTTGTCAAAGAATATTCAAACGCTTACGTTCACGTTGACGGCGTAAACGCAGTCGGCAAAATTCCGATTAATTTAAAAAACACGGAAATTGATCTTTTTTCCGTTTCCGGTCATAAATTTCACGCGCCGAAAGGAATCGGTGCGCTTTATGTTCGTGAAAACGTCGAGTTGCCGTCATTTTTAATCGGCGGCGGACAGGAAAACGCGAAACGCGCCGGAACCGAAGCCGTTCATCAAATCGCGGCAATCGGCGCGGCGGCTGAATTAGTCGCTGACTTTTCGCCGATGAACGAAGTTTTCCAGCTTAGAAACCGGCTTGAAAACGAAATTTTGAATAAAATTCCAAATTCTCGTCTGAACGGCACGGCGGATTATGAAAAGCGTCTGCCGAATACGGCTAATATTTCTTTTGAAAACTTAAACGGCGAAGCGATTCTGGCGCGGCTCAATGATGCGGGCGTGTGCGTTTCGACCGGCTCGGCTTGCAACGCCGAAAATCACACGGCTTCGGCGGTTTTACAGGCGATGAACATCCCGTATTCACAAGCGATGGGCGCGATCAGATTTTCTTTGGGCAGATATAACACGGCGGCGGAAGTTGATTTCGTATTGAAAGTCTTGCCGCCAATTATTGAAGAACTTCATCACTTGAGTTTGGAAAATTAACGCGCCGATAAATCTCGTCGAGCGGCAAATTGAAATCAATCGAATCGAGCATTATTTCCGCGTCGGTTTCGTCGTAAATTTCGGTTTGCCACGTTTCATCGGCGAGTTTACGGTGAACTTCGACCGAAATCTTCTCCTGCGAAACAATCAGATATTCGCGCAGCGAAGCGATATTTTTGTAAACCGCAAGTTTTTCCTTGCGGTCGGTGCGCTCGGTCGTCGGCGAAAGAACTTCGACGAGCAAAACCGGCTCTTCACGATAATAAGCACTTTTCGGCGGTTCGTCACAGGCGACTATCACATCCGGGTAATAAAATGTTTGCGCGTCGGCTTTGAGTTTCATATTTTCCGCAAAAGGTTGGCATCGAGAATTTTTCAGATGCGTCCAAATATTGCCGAAAATATTTCCCACAATTACCCCGTGACTATCACTTGCGCCAGCCATTGCGAAAACTTCGCCGTAAATAAATTCGTGGCGCGTTTCGCTTAAAAGTTCGCCTTCAAAATATTCTTCAATGTCGAGTTTTGTTTTTAATTTTGCCAAACCCATAATGCGTTTATTGTAAATCTAAAAGGTTGAATCCGTAAACGAATTTTTTCATAAAGTTTTCTACAAGCGGAAAACTTTATTTACAAACTTTTTCCGTTTGTTTCACGTAAATCAAAAGGCTATATCCAAATCACAAATTCGGAGCAAATTCTATGATTCAATCAAAATATTTACGTTTTTTTGCGACTTTATTTTTAATCTTTTCGTTTCTCAATCTGCCTTTGGCACAAATCGGCTACGCGCAAAACCCCGCGCCGCAGACACAAATTTCCGGCGATGTAAAAACCGGACTTGCAAAAATCGAAGAAAAACTCGAACTTCGACGCAAGGAACTCGGCATTCCGGGAATGTCGCTCGTCATCGTCAAAGACGGCGAAATCGTTTATATGAAAGGTTTGGGTTACAAAGATTTCGCCAAACAAGTTGCCGTCACCGCCGACTCGCAGTTCGCTATCGGTTCGGCAACCAAAGCCTTTACCGCGCTTTCGGTTTTGATGTCGCAGGACGAAGGCAAACTTCTCCTCGACGACAGCCCAAAAAAACATCTGCCGTATTTCAAAATGCAGGACGCGGAAACTGATAAAAATATTACGATTCGTGATCTGCTGTCGCATTCGTCGGGTTTGAACCGCACGGATTTGGCGATGATTACCGGAAAATTGAATCGCGCCGAACTCATCCAAGTCGCGGGCGAAACCAAACCGACGGCGAAACTGCGCGAAAAATTTCAGTATCAAAATATAATGTTTGCGGCGGCGGGCGAAGTCGTTGCCAACGTGCAGAAGATGCCGTGGGAAAAATTCGTTCCCGAAAGAATTTTCGCGCCGTTGGGAATGATGAATTCGACGATGAGCGTCAAGGAAATGCAAAAGGCGAAGGATTACTCGTTTGGCTACGATTACAATTTCGATACGAAGGAAACGCGCAATCTGCCGACGCGCGACATTATCGAAGTCGCGCCCGCCGGTTCGATAAATTCGAGCGCACGCGATATGGCAAACTGGCTGAAATTTATTTTGAGCGGCGGCGTGATGAACGGAAAAAGATTAATTTCCGAAAAAAGTTATGAAGAATGGCTCAAACCGCAGATGAAAATTGCGGGCAAAAGCTCTTACGGTTTAGGCTGGTTTTTGCAGGATTGGAAAGGTTTGAAAGTCGTTCAGCACGGCGGAAATATTGACGGTTTTAATTCGATGGTAGCGATGATTCCCGAAAAGAAACTCGGTTTCGCGCTGCTGACGAATGTTAGCGGTTCGCCAATCGGCGGCGAGTTGATGCCGATTATCTGGGAAAATATCTTGGGCAAAACGGACGCACCGAAATCGAACGAAACGGCGGTTGTTTCGCCCGAAAAAGAAGTCGGAAAATATCGTTTTGAAGCCGCCGGTGTTGACTTTGAAATCAAAATGGACAACGGAAAACTGACGGCGTTCGTTCCCGGTCAGCCGGTTTACGCTTTGGAAAATGTCGGCGGCAGAAAATATAAATTAAATGGTGCGCCCGACGGATTTTTCGTGACCTTTAAAGATGATTCGGCATATCTCGAACAGCCGCAGGGAAATTACACTCTGCCAAAAACCGGAGTGCAGACAAACACCGCGCAGACAAGCGTTTCCACAAGTGTGCCGAAAGATTTAATCGGCAAATATCAAACACCGAACGGCAAAGGAACGGTTGAAATAAAGGAAGTCGGCGGCAAAGTTTCATTCGTCGTTGGCGAACAGCAGCCTTACGAACTAAAGGAAAAGGAAAAAGACGTTTACAGCACGATTCCGCTGCCGGATTCTTATTATCTAAAAGTTAAACGCGACGCGGGCGGCAAACCCGAAGGCATCGTAATGGTTCAGCCGGAAGGCGAGTTTGCGTTTAAGTTTATCGGCGCGGGCGAAAAACCGGCGGACAAACCGAAAATTACGGTTGATGAATTGATGACGAAAACAATTGACGCGCTCGGCGGCGACGCGGCGATACGAAAAATCAATTCGCGTGAGATGAAATTTGAACTCGATTTCGAGCATCAGGGCGTTAAAGGAAGCGGCACGACTTACACCAAAGCACCGAATTTGATGGCGACCGAAACGACGATGACCGCGCTCGGCAAACCGATTGCGACCGCTTTTGAATATTTTGACGGCGCGGCGGGCGGCGATTGGGCGAGTTTTTCGCCCGCCGACGCTTACGCGGGACAAAGGCTCGAAGACGTAAAATATGAAAATGATTTTTACGGTTTGCTGAATTGGAAAAACGGTCTGAAATCTTCGGAAATAACCGGAACGGAAAAAGTCGGCGAAGAAGAAGTTTACGTCGTCGTTCTCAGACCGGAAAAAGCTACGGAAGCAACGTATTACATTTCATCGAAAACATTTTTGCCTTTGAAAAAGAAAAGCCTGATCGTTTCCAGCACGTCGAGCCAGAAATTCCCTTTTATATCAACGATGAGCGATTACCGGGCAATTGACGGCGTAATGATGCCTTTCAAAACCGTCACCGTCCATCCTTCGATGGGCGATGTCGTCACATACATCAAAGAAGTTAAAAGCAACGTGGCGATTGACAACAAAATGTTTAAGGCGAAAAAGTAAGAATAGCGCGCAAAACCAAAGAGAAAGGGTTGACATTAAATGGACTTTAATGTCAACCCTTTTTTCGCCCAAATCCGTGTCCTAATTGCTTTTTACCCGCCGGTAATTTCTGCTTTTGCCATCAGATTCGGCGCGATTGTCGGTTCGGAATGGTCGAAAACCGCGTCCAGTTCTTTTTCGACGCTGCCGTGTCCGGCGGGAATTTGTTTAATCAACGGCTCGAAGTTTTTGAAATCGAAAAGTTCGTTGTCGAGCAGATGCGAGCCTGTCACATTCGTCAAAGCCGTCATCATTGACGAGCGGATAAATGGAATTTCCTGTTCGAGTTCGCCGATCAATTTTTTCACTCTTCCGCGTTTCAGATTCGGCTGCGAACCGCACAAATTACACGGAATAATCGGAAACTTTTGCTCGTCGGAATATTTAGCGATTTCCTTTTCCTGACAATACGCGAGCGGGCGAATGATCGTGTTCGTTCCCGCGTCCGAACGCAAAATCGGCGGCATTGCCTTTAGCTGTCCGACGTAAAATAAATTGAGCAGAAACGTGGCGATAATGTCGTCGGCGTGATGTCCGAGCGCGATTTTCGTGCATTTTTCTTCGATGGCGGTCGTGTAGAGAATTCCGCGACGAAGCCGCGAACAAACCGAACAGAAAGTTTTGCCTTCGGGAACGAGGCGCGTCACAATCGAATAAGTGTCTTCTTCGACGATTCGATAATTTACGCCGATTTTTTCCAGATATTCGGGCAAAATATGTTCGGGAAAATCCGGCTGTTTCTGGTCGAGATTAACGGCGAGAATTTCAAATTTAACGGGTGCGCGTTTTTTTATATCGAGCAGCAAATCGAGCATCGTGTAGCTGTCTTTGCCGCCCGAAAGACAAACCATCACTTTATCGCCATCTTCAATCATCGAAAAATCGGCGATGGCTTTCCCCATCTTCTTTAATAACTTTGTTTTCGTCTTACTTTCTACAAACAATTTCGTATTTCTCCCAAATAGAAAAGTTTGACACGCCGCGTCCTAATTGACAAATCAAGTGGAGAGTGGAGACTAAACGACTCTGCACTGGAAGTGCAGAGGTTTTGAAAAAGGAACGCGAATGAAATTCGCTTATTGTTCTTTTCAGATTAAGAAAAGAAAGCGTAATAAATTCTTGCAATGAAATTGCAAGGCTTTGAACCTTCGTGTTGGGACAGTAAAAAGGCAATAATCAATCAGCAAGGTATTCAACAATATTTACAATACTACGTCAATCAAAAATTTTATCCTCTACTCTCTACTCTCCACTCTCTACTCTCTACCTTTCTTTGCCTAACCATAATTTCATATCTCCGCGCATTTCGTCTGTAATTTCGTGCGTCGCAGAGTATTTTTTCGCTTGAAAATGCGGCAACATTTCCGTTAAGCTGCGCTCGAAAGTGTGAAATTTTTCGAGCGAATAAAATTCGTCTTTGTCGCCGTAGAGATAAAAAGTTTCCGCCGCGAAGGATTGATATTTTTCGTTGGTCTGCAAATCCGACGGAATGCCGCCGCAAACGGCTAAAACGCCGCACGGAATTTCGGGATTAGTGAAGGCGAACCTGAAATTCAAAGCGCAGGCTTGCGAAAATCCGTAGAGAAAAATTTGATTTCGGTCAATTAAATTTTGGATTGCCAGATTTTCAATTACCTGTCGCAAAAATGAGTGATGAATGGCGACGGATTCTTCCGGTTTGTAATCGGTCAGCCAGCCGAAACCGATTTTAAAGCCGCTTTCGGTTTGCCGGAAATGCTGGTGCGGAGCCTGAACCGAAGCGATGACGAAATCGTCCGGCGCGACGGCGCGTGCTTCGCGCATCATATAGCGTTTATGCGCTCCGTAGCCGTGAACCGCCAGCAGAAGCGGCGCGGGTTTTGTAAGATTTTCAGGCACGAAAAGATCATAATAAAGTTTAATTTCCGCCGAAACACTCAAATCCGTCTGTAAATTTTCTTGATTCATAAAATAGATTCCGTAAAATGAAAATCAAAGATTAACACAGACTTTTTATTATCAACCATCAACCCTTTATTATTGCTCAGGAAATATTTCTGTTAAAACAGATAACAGTTAATAATTAATAATCAATAGTTTCCGACTTTTTCCGACCGTTGATAATCAAATTTTTATGCAGAAATTTCTCCGTTGGCTGGACGAAATCGCCGTCACAAATCAGGAAAGTAATTCGGCGAAATGGCTCGAACGAATCGCGTTTGTTTTTCTCGTGTTGATGATTTTGTCCGCGCCGCATTCGATTGCCGCAACGCAGACGGCGTGGCTCATCGGAATGTTCGCCTGGTTTGTCAGACTTTTTATCAAGCCGCGCCCGAAACTCGTCAGAACGTCGCTCGACGCTGCGCTCTGGGCGTTTTTCGGTTGGTCGGTAATAACTTCCGTTTTCTCTTACGCGCCGGATATTTCGCTCGACAAATTGCGCGGAGTCGCACTTTTTCTGATTTTTTATTTCGTCATTAATAATTTGCGGTCAAAACGCGCCGCCGTTTTTCTGGCGTTCGCGCTCATTTTTTCGTGTATGTTCAACGTCATTTGGACACCGATTGAACGACTCGTCGGACGCGGCGTTGAAATTCACGGCGTGAGCGCGGAAAGTCCTTTGACAAAGACAATTTACGTCGAAAACTACAACCAAAACATAGTTTTAAAAGACGGCGACGCTTTGCTTGAAGTCAATAAAAAGAAAATTCGTGCGCCTGAAGATTTGCTCTCTGCACTCGAACAAAACGAAACCGTGCGCCTGAGATTTTATCGTCCCGATTATTATTTGAACGTGCAAATAAAACGCGCCGATTTATTAACCGGCGCAACTGCGATGGAAAAACTCGGCTTTACCGACTGGAAAAAAAGCCGCAACTGGCGTTCGATGGGATTTTACGGACACTGGACGACTTATGCCGAAGTTTTACAGCTTATTGCATCGCTCACTTTCGGACTTTTTATCGGCTTCTTTTTAACGCAAAGCCGCAAAGTCGCAAAGTCGCAAAGTAAGATAAGAGAAAGATTTGGCAACTTCTTTCTCCCTTTCTCCCTTTCTCCCTTTCTCCTCTTCTTCTGCCTGTCGGCAATGTCGCTCGCGCTGCTTTTAAACGTAACTCGCGCATCTCAATTAGGATTTTTAGTTTCGGCTATTTCGATAGTCGTGCTGACCGGCAGCCGTAAAATGCTTTTGATTTTAGCGGCGGTGATTTTGCCGGTCGCGCTCGGCGGACTTTTATTTTTGCAGCACAGTCGAAACGTCGGATTTTTTGACCGCGAGGACGAGTCTACCAAATATCGCCAGACGGTTTACCGCGAAGGCTTCGATTTATGGACAAACAATGCGCGTCATTTCTTTTTGGGAGTCGGAATGGATTCGATAAAGCGTTACGCAAAAGATTGGCGTTTATTTAACGATGGAAAATTGCCGATGGGACATTTTCATTCGACACCGTTGCAGCTCGTCGTCGAACGCGGTCTGCCCGCGCTGCTTTTGTGGATTTGGATTTTAGGAGTTTATGCGCGAACGCTTTGGCGAGGATTGAGAAGAGGAGAAGAGGAGAAAGGGAGAAAAGGAGAAAATACAATTCACAATCAATCGAAAATATCCTCTTCTCCTCTTCCCCTCCTCTCCTCTTCTTGGCGCGAGCGCGGAATTCTGCTCGGCTGTTTCGGCGGTTTGGTCGGATTTTTCACGAGCGGATTGGTGCATTACAACCTCGGCGACGCGGAAGTAGCGATGGTGTTTTTTATTTTGATGGGAATCAGTGTCGCTCTTTGTGATTCCAGATTCCAGATTTCAAATTCCATATCGAAAACCGCTGAATAATCTGAAATTTGAAATCTGAAATTTGAAATCTTAAGCTGCTTTTTCAATTCCGTAACGGGCGATTTTCATATACAAACCGCGACGGGTTAAGCCGAGTTCGCGGGCGACGCGCGAGATGTTCCAGGCATTTCTGTTGAGCGAATCTCTTATCATCTGCGTTTCCAGTTCGGAAACAGCTTGTTCGAGCGTTCCTTTGCTATGATCGCCGATGTTATAAACCGGCAAAGGCTCCGCGTTGAACGAAGAAACCGGCTGGGTTTTGACGGGCGCGGGATTGTAAGAGGAATTATTATGAGGCGTATTATTATTGCCGCTGAAACTGTTGAACGCCGCGTTATTGAAATTTTGATTGCTGTAACTTTGATTGTAATTTTGGTTATTGTAAGAATTAATCGGGCGAACATTCCGGTTATCGGCAAACGGCGAAAGCGGTTTAGCGAGGCGTTTTAGCTCCGGCGAAAGATGTTCGGGCGTGATTATTTCGCCGTCTTCGGCGCGGGCGACAATGCGCTGAATCTCGTTGCAAAGCTGGCGCACGTTGCCTTCCCAGTTGCATACCATCAGCAAATCAATCGTTTGCGGCATCACGTTAATCTCGCGTTTGCCGAATCGCGCCGAATAATGATTGATGTAATAACTGATTATCGTCGGAATTTCCGAACGCCTTTCCCGAAGCGGCGGAACGCGCAGGCGAATGACGTTCAGGCGATAATATAAATCTTCGCGGAAGCTGCCGTTTGCGACTTTTTCTTCCAAAGGCATATTCGTCGCCGCAATTACGCGCACATCAACTTTTATCGGTCGTTTTTCGCCAATCGGCTGCACTTCGCCTTCCTGCAAAAAGCGTAGAAGTTTCGGCTGAACTTCAATCGGCAAATCGCCGACTTCATCGAGAAACAAAGTTCCGCCGTCAGCCGCGCGAATCATTCCGGGCGAATCCGTCACCGCGCCGGTGAACGCGCCTTTGCGAAAACCGAACAGATGACCTTCGGCTAATTCCTTCGGGACGGCGGTGCAGTTGAACGGCACGAAAACTTTGTCTTTGCGGTTGGAAACCGTGTGAATCGCACGCGAAACGAGTTCTTTTCCCGTCCCGGATTCGCCCGTTACCAAAACCGTTACGTCCGACGAGCGAATTTTATAAACGTCTTCGACGAGTGCCGTCATCGCCGGCGAAGAATGAATAAAACCGGACATCAAACTTTGCGATGTGTAAGGATTTGTTTCTTGGTCAATTGATTGAGATTTATCTTTTTCGCGCAGAGCGATAACGTCCATTCCGAGTTCGACGACTCTGAGAAGCGGCTGAAGCGAACTGTCGTCGTTCAAAACCGCGCCGGATTGCGGCTGAATCAGCAAAAAAGCGGAAGTCGCGCTCGAAGCCCGAAGCGGCAGAATCGCTAAATTTTTCGTCCGTGCAAACGCCTTTGTATCGTCTTTAAATTGCGCTTCCTGAAATTTGACGACGAGATTCGCCGCTTCGTCCGTTGAAAAACCGTGCGTAATAAACGGGCGCAGTATTTTCTGTTCGTCCGGTTCGGCGATAATGAGTTTGTTCGCTTTGCTTTCCTGCTGCAAAACGGCGACGAGTTCGCGAAAGAGCAATTCGCGCGAAGCGGTCGCTTCCGCCAAACGCACGGTTAAAAGCTGCGAAACGACTGAATTCAAGCGGCGCGGCTCTGATTTTGTTTCCTTTTTTTCTTCATTTATCTCTTCGGATATTTTTTTATTTTTTAGTTCCTGAGCCGCTTTTTCTGCCGCGTCGCGGTAAAATTCTACGCCGAGTTTACCGAAGATTTCGGCGGCTGCCAGCAAATCTTTACCGGCGCGTTCGCTTTGGCTTTCGGCAAGATTCGTGCCGAGCAGATAATGTGCCAGAGCCATCTGATAAAGATCGTCAGCCGCTTCAAAAATCGTCAGACTGCGGCTGAAATGATGAACCGCCAACTCTTTGTCATCGTCGCGCAAAGCCGCCAAACCGCGAATCCGCTGAACGCTGCCGAGAACGAAAAAGTCGGACGACGGCGAAGATTCCTCAATCGTCTGCAACTGTTTTTCGTATTCCGCCGCGTCGCCCGTCAACAAACAGGCTTCCGCCAAAACCAGACCGGCAGTATTGATCGTTTGTTTATCGCTCGTGTTTTTGCAGATTTCGATTGCTTCACGCGATTTTTCAATGGCTTCGGCGGTTTTTCCCTGCGCCAGCAGACACCGCGCTAGATTTCGGATCGCGTGAACGGCATACCATTCTTTTTTGCGCTCGCGGGCAAATTCTACGCCTTGTTCGAGTAAATTTTGAGCTTCCACGAGTTCGCCGCGCAGAAGTTTCAGTTCGCCGAGCGAATCCAGAATTCCGGCGACGTGAACGTGATTGGCTTCGAGCGCGAGTTCGAGCGCGCGTTTCATCATTGCTTCGGCTCGCGTCCAGTCGCCGAGAAGCATCAGGTTCATTCCGAGGTTGTTGTAAGCGATAACGGAATTGAGCCGGTGTTCGGTGCGGTCGAAAAACTCAATGGATTTTTCCAGACAATCAATGCCGTCCTGCGGTCGGTGCAAAAGGCAATACGCGCCCGACATATCCGAATAGATTTTTCCCAGCAGAAACGGTGCGCTGCGTTCGCCGATAATTTTGACGGCATTCTGAAAATATTCGAGCGATTTTTCGGTGTTTCCTTCCTGATAATGCGATGTCGCAATTGCTTGATAACATTCCGCCATTCCGCGCCATTCGCCTTCTTCGCGGAAGAAATTCAAGGCTTTTTCGGCGTAGTCGCGTGAAATCGGATATTCGTTGAGTTTGCGGTAAACCTTCGCCAGTGCGAGATGAATATTGCCGAAAAGTCCGGTTAGATTATTTTCCCGCGCTCTTTTCAAAGTGCGTTTGAGCAGCGTCGCGGCTTTCGGACAATCGGCTAAATTATTGTAGGCGACGGCAAGTTGGGTGATGACTCTAATCTGCGTTTCGAGTTCGAGGGCATTTAAATTTTTGTCGTCTTCAAACGGCTGAACGATTTTGAGAGATTCCTCGTAACGTCCGAGCGTTTCGAGCGTAAACGACAAAAGACGCTTCAGATTCGCCGAAGTATCGGGCGTGTGCGCGTAACTTCTAATCGTTTCAACGAGGATATTTTCCGCTTCGGCGGAAAATCCGGCGGTCAATTTCTGCCCGACGGTCGTAAAAATATGATCTAAGTTTTCTTCGGAAATACGTCGCGGTTTAGTTGAATACACAGTTTCTTTTTCTCCAAAAACGAAAAAATTTCCCGGACTTTAAGTAATTCCGGGCGGAAGACGAAATTTTGCTCGACACTCGATGCTTCATCAATACGATTAATCGAAATTATTTTTCAGCAACGGCTTCGTAAATTTTCAGGAGGAAATTCCGGTGAGCGGGAAAAATCAAGAACTTTTATTGAAATCTAGCAAAAAAATCATTTCTCGTCCATTATTATTTAACAACACAAAAAAAGGTCGGGCGTTGGAATTGCGGTTATAAAATTCTTTTAAGATAAATTTATGCTGGAAAAATCTGAAAAGGCGGAAGAAAAACGGCTTGCCGAATCGGACAGCCACGAAAAAGACTGGAAACTCTGGGGCTGTTACGTCGCCGAACGCGCTTGGGGAACGGTGCGCGAAGATTATTCGGCGGACGGCGCGGCGTGGGATTATTTCCCGTTTGAACAAGCGCAATCGAAAGCCTTTCGCTGGAACGAAGACGGCATCGCCGGAATCTGCGACCGCAAGCAAAATCTTTGTTTCGCCGTTTCTTTGTGGAACGGAAAAGACGCGATTTTGAAGGAGAGATTTTTCGGTTTGAACGGCAACACGGGAAATCACGGCGAAGACGTAAAGGAATATTATTTCTATCTCGACAATACGCCGACGCATTCGTATATGAAATTTCTTTACAAATATCCGCAAATCGCGTTTCCATATCAAAAAATCTACGAAGAAAACGCTCAACGCGATAAATCGCAGCCAGAATACGAATTGATTGACACCGGAGTTTTTGACGAAGACAAATATTTCGATGTTTTTATCGAATACGCCAAAGCCGACGCTGATGACATTTGTATCAAAATCACGGCAATCAATCGCGGAAAGGAAACGGCGCGAATTCACCTTTTGCCGACAATTTGGTTTCGCAACGTCTGGTCTTGGGAAAGTCCAAAGTCCAAAGTCCAAAGTTCAAAGTTATTTGCTTCGGATTCAAAAACGATTGAAATCGAAAATGGCGAAATCGGCAATTACCGATTAATTTGCGAAAACGCCGACGAATTGCTGTTCTGTGAAAACGAAACTAATTATCAAAAACTTTACGGCGGTGAAAACAAATCGAATTACACAAAAGACGGCATCGGCGATTACGTCGCGGGCGGCGACAAAACGGCTGTCAACGCGGAACAAACCGGAACAAAAGCGACGGCGCATTACGTTTTGGAATTGCAGGCGCGGGAAAGCAAATCAATTTACCTGCGGCTTAAATCGGACATTTCAAAACCCGACGTTGAACAGCCTATCAACGCAGAAGAAATCTTCCAAAAACGCATCGCCGAAGCCGACGAATTTTACGCCGCGATTACGCCGGACAATTTAAATGCGGACGAAAAACTCGTGATGCGGCAGTCGCTCGGCGGAATGCTCTGGTCGAAACAGTTTTATCATTACGTCGTCAAAGACTGGCTCGAAGGCGACGGTAATTTCGCCGCGCCGCCTAAGGAAAGATTGACGGGAAGAAACTGTGAATGGACGAATCTTTACAACGACGACGTGATCTCGATGCCCGACAAGTGGGAATATCCGTGGTATGCGGCTTGGGATTTAGCTTTTCATACGATTCCGCTCGCGCTGGTTGATTCGGAATTTGCCAAACGCCAACTTGTCTTGCTTCTGCGCGAATGGTTTATGCACCCGAACGGGCAGATTCCGGCGTATGAATGGAAATTTTCCGATGTCAATCCGCCGGTTCACGCTTGGGCGGCGTTTCGCGTTTACAAAATCGAAGCCAAACGCACCGGCGTTGCCGACCGCGAATTTCTGGAAAAGGTTTTTCATAAACTTCTGCTCAATTTTACGTGGTGGGTCAACCGGAAGGATTACGAAGGCAACAATGTTTTTGAAGGCGGATTTCTCGGCTTGGACAACATCGGCGTTTTCGACCGCAGCGCGGATTTGCCGACCGGCGGACATCTCGAACAATCGGACGGAACGAGTTGGATGGCGATGTTTTGTCTGAATATGTTGGCGATTGCGATGGAACTCGCCAAAGAAGACGTGGTTTATGAAGACGTAGCGAGCAAATTTTTCGAGCATTTCGTTTATATTTCCGACGCGATGAACAACGTCGGACACGAAAACACGGAACTTTGGAACGAGCGCGACGGATTTTATTACGACGTTCTGCATCTGGACGGCGAGCAAATTCCGCTAAAAGTGCGTTCGATGGTCGGACTGATTCCGCTTTTCGCCGTCGAAACGCTTGAAGCCGACTGGCTCGAAAATCTGCCGTCGTTCAAAAAACGCACCGAATGGTTTCTGAAAAACCGCCCGGATTTAACCGGCGAAATCTCCTGTATGCAGCAGGAAGGCAAAAATAATCGGCACATTCTCGCGCTCGTCAACAAAAATCGGCTGGAAAGAATTCTGCGCTATCTGCTTTCGGAAACCGAGTTTTTGTCCGACTATGGCATTCGTTCGCTTTCGCGCTTTCATAAAGCGAATCCGTATGATTTTGAACTCGACGGCAATCATCACGAGGTCGCCTACGAACCCGGAGAATCGAAAACCGGAATGTTCGGCGGAAACTCGAACTGGCGCGGTCCCGTCTGGTTTCCGATGAATTATCTTTTAATCGAATCGCTGCAAAAATTCGATTTCTATTACGGCGAAGAATTTAAAGTCGAATTTCCGACGGGTTCGGGCGTGATGATGACGCTCTGGGAAGTTTCGCAGGAACTCGAAAAACGACTTTGTAAAATTTTTCTCAAAGACGAATCGGGAAACCGTCCCGTTTTCGGCAATGTCGAAAAATTTCAAACAGATGAAAACTGGCGCGACCATATTTTATTCTGCGAATACTTTCACGGCGACAACGGGCGCGGACTCGGCGCAAGTCATCAAACCGGCTGGACGGGTTTAATGGGGAAAATTTTGCAGCAATTAGGCGAATACAAACACACAGAAAACGGCGCGAATATGGAAACGACGATTCGTTTTCGCTTCGATCCGAAAACATCGAAAATTGAGTAAGATTGAAACAAGCATATTTTTTAGAAACAGATATTTTTCATTAAAATATCTTCACAAAAATTTGTAAAATAAAAATTATGAAAGCAGTCGCGGTTATACCGAAAAAAGAAAAAAGCGTTCATCTGGTCGAAATGGAAAAACCGAAAACCGATGAAATAAAAGGCGGACGCGGCGTTCTGGTCGAAGTTTTGCGCGTCGGCGCGTGCGGCACAGACCGGGAAATTAATAATGCCGAATACGGAATCGCGCCGGAAGGCTGCGAATTTTTAGTTCTCGGACACGAAAATTTTGGGCGCGTTGTTGAAACGGGCGAAAATGTTAAAGAATTGCAGAAAGGCGATTTCGTCGTCGCCACAGTTAGAAGACCGTGCGGTTCGAGTATTTACGACAAAATCGGCGAGCAGGATTTTACGACCGACAACGAATATTACGAGCGCGGGATTTCTCGTCTGCACGGTTATATGGCGGAATTTTACGCCGAAAGCGCAGACTTTTTAATTAAAATTCCGCCCGCGATCACCGAAATCGCCGTGCTTTTAGAGCCGCTTTCGATTATCGAAAAAGGCTTGAAACAAGCGGGCGATATTCAGGAACGCTTAAAAATCTGGCATCCGAAAACCGCCGCCGTTTTGGGAACGGGCAACGTCGGCTTGCTGACCGTGATGGCGCTGCGTCTGCGCGGCTACGAAGTTCACGGCTTTGGCAGACAAAAGCGCGAAGATTATTTGAACGCCGATCTCTGCGAAGCAATCGGCGCGACTTACGATTCGACCGACGATTTATCAATCGTCGAAAGCGCGAAAAAATACGGCGAATACGATCTTGTTTTTGAATGCACCGGTTATTCGCCGATTATCTTTGACGCGATGCAGAGCCTGAACGAAAACGGCATTTTAATCTTGGCGAGCGTGACCGGCGGCGACCGTAAAACTGACGCTGTTCCGTCAGACAAAATCAATCAGCAATTTGTCTTAGGAAACCGCGTAATGGTCGGCACGGTCAACGCCAACCGGGAACATTTTGAAATGGGCGTGAAAGATTTGGCTCTGTGCGAAGCGATGTATGCCGGCTGGTTATCGAGAATGCTGACGCACAAAATCGAAGGTTTGGAAAATTACGCGCAGGTTTTTGACATTTTGGAAAATTCCGGCAAATACAACGCAATTAAGACATATTTTGAAGTCAATAAAATCTGAACATTTATCATTGAACATTTATCATTTATCATCAAATTACTAGATAAATGTTCAATGCTAAATGATGAATGAAAATATGGCAGACTTTCCCGACATAGAAAATGACAGCGACGTTTTAACCGAGAGCGAAACGCGGCTCGAAAAACCGAAACTTTACAAAGTTCTTCTGCACAACGACGATTTTACGACGATGGAATTCGTCGTCTTCATTTTGCAGCAAATATTTATGCGCTCCGATGCCGAAGCCTTTACGATTATGCTCAAAGTCCACAACGAAGGTGTCGGCATCGCCGGCATTTATTCGTTTGAAATCGCCAATATGAAAGCCGAAAAAGCGATGAATATTTCAAAGGCAAACGAATATCCGCTTCT